>NZ_JBSQYM010000129.1:0-8928 GCF_055140805.1 Orenia sp. | reverse complement strand
GGAACCAGTGTTTATAACTGATTCCTGACTACTGATTCCAGATTGCTAAAAGTGTTACATTACCTTTCTATTATTTCATTCTAGAGTTGTTTATCTATATGAGTGTGAGTGTGTGTAAAACTTCTTTTTATTGGGGTTTACTCACACTCACACACCCACTCACACTAATTTTAAAACTGTCACAATATCGCCATTGAACTTAACCTGAGTCTTGGATTACTGTAATTATTCTTAAATTATAACATTAATTTATTCAATTTAGTATATAGTTATTAGCTTTTAGTTAATAATAAAGTAATGAAGTTTAATAGCAATCACAAGCAATAAGATTTTAACTTCAATATACATATTTTATAGAATTGAGTCAAGGGGGTATATAATGAGAGTTAGTTTAAGAATTCACTATGATAATAGTTATAATTTAGCAGATCCTATGTTGTTGGTTTGGAAGGATGGAACTGGAAGAATGAAAAAGGAGATTAGAGCAAGTGGAAGTGATGAATATGGGGTCTACTACGATATTACTTTAAATAGATCTAGCTTTAACTTTAAATTTAAGGGAAAGAAGAGCGGTCAAATATTTTTAGAAAATGATAAGGCTAATCGTTTTTATAATGCAGGGTTAGGTGATCAAATTTGGTGTAAGGCAGGATGGCATAATATTTATACAGTCATGCCTTTTGTTCCTATTGGTGATATTAGAGATGTTTATGAAGAGATTAAAGATTTAATTCCACAGAAGAATTTCTATCTTCCTCAGACTGATGTTTCCGATTTTAATACACCATCAATGCTAGGAGCTCATAAACTACTAGATGGATCAATTATATTTGGTTTCTTCCATCCTAGAGCAGCTAAAGTTTATCTAGCTTCAAATATCAATGGATTTGCTGTTCCTGAGTACTGTCATGGGCAGAAGTGTGAACAGAGGGAACGCTTTATTCCGATGGGATTATATCGTGGTTATTATAATGAAGCAAATATCTGGTGGGTTAGAATACTTGCTGAGGATATTAAGACTGAACCTAAGAATATAGAGTATAAATTTTATGTACAAGGTGGTACTGGCAGTGGTGAGAGGTGGGTACATGACCCTTATACTAGAGTCTATAGTGATAATTATAAATTTGATAACTGTGTTGTTGTTGATCCAACTGCATTTCAATGGACAGATCAGTCATGGAATACTCCTGATATTAGTGAATTAATCATTTATGAATTGAATGTGTATGGATTTACTGATGGTGATTCAGATATATCTTTAGATAATCAGAGTACTTTTTGTGGTATTATCAAAAGAATTGAAGATGGCTATTTTGATGAATTAGGGGTAACAGCCTTGGCATTGATGCCAACTTCAGAAGCTTGGAGCCACTTTGGCTTGGGATATGATCCTTGTAGTTTTATGTCAGTAGAGAAGGATTTTGGTGAGCCTGATGATTTTAGAAGATTGGTCAATACAGCCCATAATCATGGATTAGCTCTAATTATTGATCAGGTCTTTAATCATACCTCTAATCAATTTAATCCTCTATGGCAGTTGATTGATGACCGCAGTGATCCAGGTGGCTTTTATTTTTCAGGCAATACACAATGGGGTAACAAGCTAGCCACTGGTAAGGATGAAGTAGATGATATGCTAATTGATGCCTGTAAATTGTTTATCAAGGAGTATCATGTTGATGGGTTTAGATTTGATGCTACCCATACTAACTATTTAAATCATAAGCTCCTTTATGAAATTCAGCATGAGCTGAGAGACAAAGGCTTTAAGTCAGATGCTATCTTAATAGCTGAGAATCTACCTAATCAATCTGATTTAAACTTTGATGGTTATAATGGTTATGCTCAATGGAGTGACTTTTTTCATGACAAGATTAAGGCTTTATTAAGAGAAGGGGTCTTTAGAGACTGGTGTGACAATAGCCCTGAAGGTATGGGAGATATATTTTATTTCTGTAAAGGACATTTTTCAGCACATACCAATAATGTAATCAATTATAGTGAGAGTCATGATGAAGAAAGTGTTAAATATGAAATAGAAAGCAATAATATCTATGATTGTAATATCAAGGATAGAAAATCTAGATTAGCAATGATGAGTACTATAGTTGCATTAGGACAACCGATGATTTATATGGGCCAAGAATTTGGAGTCAATAGAAGTTCTAATAATATTGATATTAATCTAATCAATCCTGATCCCAATTGTCCAGATTATGATTATAATCCCTTTTATTACTGGACACAGAAGCTGATTAATTTAAGAAAGAAGTATAGTGCTTTGAAGATATCTGGTTACAATCCTGTAGTTGAAGGTAAGTTTGACTGGTTTTTAGGCCATTGGTTATCAGATAGACAAGGGCAAGGGAGTAAGGTGATTGGATGGAGGACAAAGATGAATCAAGAAGAGATGTTGGTTATGCTCAACTTTGAAGGTCATGATGTAGAGGTAGATCTGAACATTGGATATTCTAGTAAATGGGTGAAGTTAGCTGATATAGAGGGGGTGTATGACCAGTTTACTGCAATACACTCTAATAATCTGATAGAGATGAAAGATGGTACCTTTAAATCCTTCGTTTTGCCTTATTATAGTGGTTTTATTTATAAGAGAGTTTAGAGTAAAAAAGGGCTAGTTTCAGCCCTTTCTTCTTCTTTAAGATGGGGATAATTTATTTTATCTAGTGTCTTATATATGTAATTAGAGAGATACAACTTATTATATCAATATAGTGGTTCTAGCGGTCAAGTGTTATTGTGAGTTATGAGTGTGAGTGTGTGTGAAGTACCTTTCTATTGAGGTTTACTTACACTCACACACCCACTAACACTGATATTTAAAAGTATCACACTATCTATCTATTGTATTATTCTCACTACTAGTAATAGATGTTAAAGATTATTTAAATAAAGGGATTAAAGCATTAATGTCAAAAAGAAATAAGGAGGTTAACTGGGTTAAATAATATTAGTAAATAATTCATAAATGTTAGGAGTGGGAAGATGTTTATAAGAAGTTTTTTTAAATTAGTAGAGATTCAGACCAAGGTTGCCAGTCTGATCCCGTTTTTACTAGGGACAGTGTATACTCTATATCATTTTAATAACTTTGATTTTAAGAACTTTATTTTGATGTTGATATCTCTTTTAGCAATTGATATGGCTACAACAGCTATCAATAATTTTATTGATTATAAAAGGGCGAATAAAACTTCTGGTTATAATTATGAAAGCCATAATGCTATTGTCAAGGATAAGCTGAAAGAGAGTAGAGTCAAGGCTATAATATTAAGTTTATTAGTAATTGCAGTTTTATTTGGTATTATTTTAGTTTTAAACACTAATTTAATAGTACTTATTTTAGGGGGAATCTCCTTTGGAGTAGGGATTCTTTACTCTTTTGGACCATTGCCTATCTCTCGCACACCTTTAGGGGAGGTATTTTCTGGAGTGTTTATGGGATTTGTGATAACTTTTATTTCGATTTATATTCATCTTTTCGACCAGAATCTTGTTTCCTTATTTTATGAGGGGGGACTTTTAAGTATTAAGGTCAATCTTATGGAGCTAATCTATCTCTGGCTGATTTCAATACCTTTAGTATGTGGGATAGCAAATATTATGCTAGCAAATAATATCTGTGATATTAATGATGATTTAGAGAATAATCGTTATACATTAGCAATTTATTTAGGGAAGGATAAAGCGTTAGGGCTGTTTAAAATACTTTATTATTTAGTTTATCTAGACCTAGTTATTCTGTTAGTTTTAAGGGTCATACCTATAACTTCATTACTAACGTTTTTAACCTTGTTTCCCGTAAAGAGAAATATAGATAGATTTGTAGAGAAACAGAGTAAGAAGGAGACCTTTATCTTAGCTGTGAAAAACTTTGTGCTGATAAATAGTGTGCAGGTATTGGCTTTGGGATTAGCGGTGATATTTTAATAAGTGATGGTTTTAATGGGGATATTACGATACTTTTAAAATTAGCGTGAGTGGGTGTATGAGTGTGAGTAAACCCCAATAAAAAGAGATTTTACACACACTCACACTCATAGCTCACACTCGACACCAAGTGTCGCAATCTCTCTATTATGTTATCTTTTTTATCTTCTGTTATTAATCTTCTTCTCAAAAGTCTCCTTCACAAACTCTGCTAATTCAATTGAAGCTTCAATCTCAGCTTTACGAATCGATAAACTTTCGATATTACAACCGATTGGGATTCCTTTTTCCAAGGCATAATCCAAAAGCTCTTTAAAGTTTTTCTTAGATGAGTTGAGCGACTGCTCTAAAATATCCTCAGAGTTGAGCAGATCATTTTCTAGCCATTTGGCTATATTTATCCCTAACCATTTCATAAACTCTAATGTCTTCTTAGAACCACAAGGGGTAAAGGTGAAGATGATAGGTACCATCTCTAAATTATTCTCGCGACAATAATGATAATAATCTGATAAAAAGTTCTTAGAGTAATCTAGGTTATAGACTGCTTGTGATACAAAGAACTTACAACCACTTTCTATCTTGGAGAGCACACGCAAGTGTTCATCCTCAGATTGAGAATGGCGTTCAGGGATGGTAACTCCACCTAAAAGAAGATTAGGGTTTAATTGCTTCCTTAGTTGATAAGCCTCTCTTAACTTTAAATTGACATCTTGATCCTTTGAAGCAGCACCTACAAATACAGAGAATCTATCTGTTTCAATATCTGATGTAAGCCATTTTGAAAATTCATCTTTATTATATTTTCCCACACAACGATAGATAATCTTTGGTATCTTTAATTGATCTAGATAGTTTTTGCTATAGATAGCAGGATCAACTGTTGGTAGGAAGGGGAAAGGCCTCTCTTCTTTGATTCTATCACTTTCATCTTGAATATCATAGAGAACCAATCCATCTATCTTAAGGTCTTTAATCCGTTCTACCTGTTTTTGCGAAATTTCTGCGATTCTGTCAGTATTATTCTTCTCTTTAGGTGGTGTTAAACCATATAATATTATTCCTGTCTCTTTATTTAGTATCTTATGTTTTAAACTCATTATTTCTCTTCTCCCTTCTCGATTTTAGTGTGAGTGTGAGATAATAATCTTCTAATCTTTTACTCACACTCACATTCACATTCACACTCACACTCACACTACTAACTATTACTAACTAATTTCTTCGCTGTTTTAACTGCTTCAACAGCATTATCAGAATAATATGCCCCAATACTATCAGCATAATCTCTAGTAACTACAGCTCCACCAACCATTACTTTAATATTAGAGCCTGTCTCGTTTAATTTTGTTGTAATCTCTTCCATCCTTGGCATAGTTGTTGTCATGAGAGCACTTAAGCAGATGACATCAGCTTCTTTATCTAGGGCGGTAGAGATGATAGTTTCATTGGCGATATCTTTACCTAAATCAATCACTTCAAAGCCATTATTTTGAAGCATTATCTTAACGATATTTTTACCGATATCATGGACATCACCTTTGACTGTAGCCATTACGATTCTACCTTGATTCTCCTCGCTTCCTTCCTTCTCCAAGATTGGTTTAAGGATAGCAAAGGAATTTTGCATCGCTTCAGCACCAAGCATCAATTGTGGTAAGAAGTAGACTCCTTCATCATACTTATCACCAACCTCTTGAATTCCTGGAATTAAGGCTTGATTAATGATCTCTAAGGCAGAGTAATCATCTAAAGCTCTTTTAATACTATCTGTGATATTATCCTTATCACCAGTTAAAACCTGGTGGTGAAGTTGGGCTAAAATATTTAGCTCAACTTGCTTATCTTTATTTTTAGTATCCTCTTTAACTTTATTTTCTTTTTTCTGGCCATACTCTGCTAAATATCGTTGGCTAGATACATCACGATTTACTAAAATATCACTAGCCATTAAAGTAGCTTTCATATCTTCAATAGTGGGATCAAGGATAGGTGCATTTAGTCCTGCTTGAATTGCCATTGCTAAGAAGGCTGTATTGACCTTCTTTCTATCAGGTAACCCAAAGGAGATGTTACTAACACCTAAGACAGTAGCCACTCCTAACTCTTTTTTGATTAAGCGGATTGCTTTAATAGTTTCTTGTACACCTTCTTGTTGGGCACTAGCAGTTAAGGTCAGTGCATCTATTAGGATATTCTCCCGTTTGATTCCTATTTTTAAAGCCTTTTCTACAATCTTGCGGGCAACCTTCAAACGACCCTCAGCAGTTTTAGGAATACCATCTTCATCAAGGGTTAGACCTAAGACACAAGCACCATATTTTTTGGCTAAAGGCAAGACTGTATTAAGGCTATCTGCCTCACCATTGACTGAATTAATAAGGGGCTTTCCTACTACAGTCTGTAAAGCTGTTTCTAAAACTTCAGCATCGGTAGTATCTATACAGATTGGCAGATTAACGAGATTTTGGACTGTAGTAATAGCCTGTTTAATAGTAGTTACTTGGTCAATTTTAGGCACTCCAACATTAACATCTAAGATATCAGCTCCTGCGTCAGCTTGAGCTGTTGCTTCTTGGGAGACTATATTCATTTTACCTGCCTTCAATTCAGCAGATAGCTCTTTACGACCTGTTGGATTAATCCTCTCCCCAATGATACGGGTAGGTAGGTGATCAGCGATTACTACTGTCTTGTTTCTACTAGCCAGTTTGGTCTCAGCCTGATAATTTTTTGATTTTGGTTTTAACTTCTTTACCTGCTTGGCAACTAGTCTAATATATTCAGGAGTGGACCCACAGCATCCACCGATAATATTTGCTCCTGCATCTACGAATTTTTGTAGATACTCAGCCATCTCCTTGGCTTCCATTGGAAAGATAGTCTTATTATTCTCATCTAAGATAGGAAGGCCTGCATTTGGTTCTACAGAGAGATAGGCAGCAGTATTATCGCCCAAAGCTTTGATAATTTTTAGTAGTCCCTCTGGACCCATACTACAGTTAGCACCGATTACTTCAACTCCAAGACCTTCTAGTACAGTGGCAGCAGTTACTGGGTCTGTACCAGTCATAGTCTTTAAACTCTCTTCATAGGTCAAATGGCAGATAATAGGTAAGCTAGTAGTCTCTTTAACAGCAATAACTGCTGCTCTAACCTCTTGTAAATCGGTCATAGTCTCGATACTGATTAGATCTACTCCAGCTTCCTCTAGAATTTGTGCTTGTTCAGCAAAGATTTCATAAGCCTCTGAGAAGCTAAGGTCTCCTATAGGTTCTAAAAGCTTTCCAGTAGGTCCCATTGAGGCTGCAATAATAGTATCTTCTTTAGCAGCTTTTTTAGCTAATTCTACAGCTTTACGATTAATCTCTCCAACCTCTTCACCCAAACCATATTCATCTAATTTGATTCTGCTAGCACCAAAGGTATTTGTTTGAATAATATCACTACCAGCTTCAACATAACTGCGATGAATTTCAGTTAGAATCTCTGGGTGGGTCAAATTTAACTTCTCAGGACATTCACCTACCTCCAATCCCTTTTTATGTAATTCAGTTCCCATTGCACCATCTAATACTAAAATCTCATTCTTCAATCTCTTTAATAAACTACTCATCTACTAACTACTCCTCTCTATATCAATTGTAGACACAACTATCAAATTCACAAGAAGCACAGTGAAAATTACATCTTGCTCTATAAGAATTCTCCACTTTGCCAAGACCGATTATTGCTGTAATCGATTTTTCTGGTAGCAAGATATTACTTGTGGTAGTTGTGATTCCCAACTTATCACCATTTAATAACTTTAAAATTTGAGGTTGAATATCTAATTTTACATCACCATAACCTGGACTAAAGCGCATAGTTAAGTAGGGTAGACCCTTAGTTATAGCATCATCTGCTATAATTTTATTGAGTTCATTAGCAACCTCTTCAGCAGCAATAGAAGCAATGGCATCTAAGGTAGTTGCTTTGCTTAGCTCCCCTTGATCGAATAACTCTTTGACCTTATTTTCTAGAGAACTACCAATTGTTACAGTTAATAAAGCAACCTTATCTTGTCCACTTAATAGTTCAATGATATCATTGCTTTGAAATTTTAAAATATTTGCGCCTAAAGTTACTGAGTTTTTCTCTTTATCTAGTTCAATCTCATCAATGATTAGATAAGATCCCTGACAATCTATTAGGGAATAAGAGTACTCTATTAAAGAGTCTATCATCTCTTCAATCTGCTCATTTGAGATGCTATTCTCCTTATAACCTAATCGTCCTTTCACTTCAGTTTTTGGTATTTTTATTGAAATATCATCTATAATAATTATTATTCCCTCCTTATTTTTAATAATTTAACTAATAAAAACACCTCTTCGAAGAGAAGAGGTGTTTAAATGTATATAGCTCTTCTCTTATCTGTCAGAAGATATACTTCTGCAGGAATTGGCACCTTTCCCCCTGTGGGGTGGTTGCCGGGCTTCATCGGGCCAGTCCCTCCACCTCTCTTGATAAGAGTTCATATTCATTTTTCTAAGAAAATACTATAATCAATAGTTTTAAATGCATAAAATCAACTTATTTTTGAATAAGTATACCATTAAAATTAGGTTTTGTCAAAATAAAAATTGGATTGAGTGATTTTAATATTGATTATAGCTAGCTATTGATTGTTGTTTGATTTTTACAAAGTTTATTTAAGTCATAATTATTCCTATTGATATTTATTACTCTTTCTTCTTTCTCTTTTAATCTCACTTACTTCATCATGAACACTATAAATTAAATGTTTTAAATCTTTGACTGTCTTAGATTGTCTTTTATTGATGCTGTTTATCCAACAGGTTAAAATTAAAACAGGTAGAACTATGATTATAATAAGAATATAATTCACAATAATTTCTCCTTTCCTAAATAAAACACGAAAAAGATTTTGAATTTCTTTAGCCACGAATTAACACCTGTCTCTTATACACATCT
>NZ_JBSQYM010000128.1:0-17731 GCF_055140805.1 Orenia sp. | reverse complement strand
AATAAAAGATGCTTTAGTCCTCTCTCCTAAGGTAGGAGAGAGTTAGAGTGAGGTATGAAAGGTTTTGATTTATTTCATTTTAGACTTGGAGATCTATATTCTAAAGTTAAGATAAACATTGATTTTCCTCCCTATAATTCATTTTAAAATTAAAATGATATATTTGTTGTTTTAAAATAAAGATTTAATCTTCTAAAACTTTATTTCTTTTTGCCTCCTCAATCTTGTTGATGAATTTTTTTGATTCTGCTTCATCTCTAATAGTTTTAGAAAGTACTACAGTTGTGGTGAACATATAGAGTGTTGAGATAATAAAATATCCCTTAGTCACAAGTGTAACCTCTAATAAATAAACACTGATTGCTACAGAGATCACAGCAAGGGCAAAATTTAATTTTGCAAATATTGACCAATATCCTGGTGTACTATCAACATATGGTTTTTCCATCTTCAAATCCTCCTCTAGATATTTGTTTTCCAATTTTAAAAATTATTGGAATATCACACTAAATATTTTACATAATAATGGCGTAAAAATCAATAAATTTCCTAAAGAGATTATATAAAAAGCTCATATTGATTATTTGTGAAAAGTTAAATTGATAACTAATAATGAAATATAAGAAATCGGTTATCAGGAATCTGGAGTCAGCATAATTGACAGTTTTCTGACTCTTGATTCCAGATTCTTAAAATTATATCTGTATTAGTGTTAATCACAAAGTTCGTTGTTGAACCTTTTTTATTCAGTCATTCTTCCTCTACAGTGTGTGAAGATTAGTGATATTCAGCCCAAGACTACTTCTTCGATAACTTCACTCTTAGGACACGTGGCAACAATAATTTTTTAAAGTTGGATGAGTACATATTAAAATATATTATTAAATTAACCTACATATGCAGATTAGGTAAAATAATAAAAATAAATACCATTTTTTAAAGAATGAGAACAAGTATACAAAAAGCAAATTGAATCATACTAACTAATAAGAATTAATAGATAATAAAAATCTATGCAATAAGAGGAGTGTGAAAAATTTGGGTAAAATAATAACTAATCAAGGAATACCTCAACCTAAAATTCCTGGTGGAATACCAAAAATAAAGCCTAATTCACCACAAAAGTCACCAAATAAAGCTGGAAAAATTAAGAACCAGATGCAAGCTTTAAAACAATTTGGTCAAAATAATATGCCCCCTAAGGTAAAAAGTGATATCCATACTTTAACTATTGTAGGTCAAATTGAAGGTCATGCTGTCTTATCTCCTAAGAATAAGACGACTAAATACGAACATTTGATTCCTCAATTGGTGGCTATTGAACAGGCTAAGGAGGTTAAAGGTCTACTAGTAATCTTAAATACTGTAGGTGGAGATATTGAGGCTGGATTAGCTATCTCTGAGATGCTATCGAGCATGTCTAAACCTGTAGTATCATTAGTATTAGGTGGAGGGCATAGTATTGGAGTGCCAATTGCAGCTGCAGCAGATTATTCATTTATTGCTGAGACTGCAACAATGATTGTTCATCCAATTCGTCTGACAGGGATGGTGATTGGTGTACCTCAAACCTATGATTATCTAGATAAGATGCAAGAGAGAATCATTAGATTTGTGGCTAGTCATTCTACTATCAATCAAGAACGCTTTAAAGAATTGATGTTTGAGACTGGAGAATTGGTACGAGATGTAGGGACAGTCTTAGTAGGTGATCAGGCTGTTAAAGAAGGGATTATCAATGAAGTAGGTGGTTTAGGTCATGCTATGCAGAAATTACGTACTCTAATCAAGGAACAATTCCCAGAAGAAGAGCAAGAGGATGATTGTGAATGTAGTTCTGAAGAGATAGCTGAAGGTAATTGTGGCTGTTATTCTTCACAAGCAGAATTTCAACCTAGACAGAGTGTTATTGAAGCTTTAGAAGGGGATGATGACTAATGCATTACTCAATCTTTGTAGATGGCTTATGGCTTGATGAAGACAATGAAGAGATGGAAGAGACTATGGAATTGGATTATGATGGAGTCACTATGGAGATTAAGGTTACCGATATCAATGCAGGAGAGATAGTTAGAGTTATTAGCTCAGATCCTAATGATTATCTTAATGCTCAGTATCAGCCAGGAACTAAGATTGAATTTCGTCCAAGCTTTGGATAAAGTGATCTAGTAATTTAATATAAGTTATGGGCTTTAGGCTAATTCTATAAAGAAGATAAGAGAGAAGCTGAGTATTCTCTCTTATCTTTTTTTATTAGGTGCTTAGTTTTTTACCTGTCTACCTATGAAGTTAAGAAGCATTAGGTTGGAAATAATAGACTCTAAATAGAGGTGAAGAATAAAAGGTTAAAAAGAAGAGATAATAGACTATATAGATTTGATTTAATTTTAGATACAATCAATAATTTTTAAATAAGAAAACAAGTGGTGGTAGAATGATTTATGGGATAACTTTTATTTTGGTCGTAATAATTTATTTACAAGTAAATAAATTGCTTGAGCAAGAAGAGATTAAAGAACTAAGGGTCTATTTAATCATAATGTTTATAGCAATATTGTATAGCTATGGTATTTTGTTGGAATGGAATCTACCTAGACCTGGAACTATAATCCAAAATATATATAAACCTATTTCAGATTATATCTTCCTTCAAGAAAAGTAAATTTTAAAACTTCAAGTATATATTCAGGTCTTAATAAATTTATTATAAAGTTTTGCGAGAAAAGCACCATGTTTTATTTTAAAAAAGGGATTATTATAAATAAATTGCTTGATACACGGTAGCTTTAAAAATGCTAATAGCCTATCCAAATCTTTATTAGATAAGGTGTTTAATAATTTTCTAAATTGGTATATTTTTACCATATCTCTAGCAATAGGTGCTATCAGGTTAGTGTAGTCAAGTTTATTGGTAATAGCGCGAGCTGCTAAAATACCACTTTCAATGGCCTGAATCTGTCCAAATCCTATTAAACTATCGGTAAATCCTGCTGTATTTCCTACAAAATAAATATTATCCAATTGATATTGTGATATAAAGCCACATTCGAAGCTAGCATCTCTAGTCTCAATAATCTGATAATTTAACTTTTCTTTGTGCAAGAAGTTCTCCCAATAATAGTCTATTTCATGGAAGGTGATACCATTGACTACAAGGTTTAGGGTTGCTTCTTTTGGACTAGTAGGGATGAGGTATCCAAATCCATCTTTGGCATAGTCTTTGTTTAGCCACATTAAGATAGATTGAGTGTCAAAATTGCCTACAATTGTGGCAGATCTTATCTGTGCAGAGAAGGTATTTGTCCATAAATTTAAATCTTTAGCTATGAGATTACTACCTGTAGCTACTATAATATAATCAAAAGTTTCTTTTATATCTTTAACATCAACGAAACTATTAAATTGAATGGGGAGAGCAACTTGAGAGAACAGTTGATTGGCAAGAGAGTTTTTTTCTCTCATTCTATTTATAATATAGCCTAAGTTGCCCTTAATCACTGCTTTGTTTTGCGGACTAGACATAATAATCTCTTTTAATTTAAAGGTTGGCGATATATTCAAACCATAGTTCCTTTTAAGGTAGCAAAAAGGATCTGACATAAAGTGATTAAAGATATGAAGAGTTGCAGAAGTAAATAAGACAGGATTTCCAATATGTGATTTTTTCTCGAAGATAACAGGGGTAATATTATGCTGCTTAAATTCAAAGGCAGCAGCTAGACCAGAAATGCCAGCACCAATAATTGCAACCTTCATCTTAATATCATCCTCCTTTAAAAGGGTTATAGGAATAATATTTGCATATTTGAGGGAAAATATTTATTAATCACAAAAAATTCAGAGGTGAGATCATGCAAAAGATTTCTCAAGAATATGTTTTAGCTATCTTCTTTACGAAAGCATTGAATAAAGAGAAACTGCTTATAGAGAAATATAAGGCTTACTATTCAAATTTTAAAGATGAGGAAACAAAAGAGATGTTAAAGGAATTTACCAAAAATGCTCAAAAACATGTAGATATTATGAAGGACAAGATGATTAAGCTAGGTATTAAGTAAAATATGAGGTGATTTCAATGAAAGAAGCAGATATGCTAAAGGACATACTCCAATATAGGATTAATAACCAAGTATTTTATAATAGAAATATTATTGATATTAGAAATCCAGAGGTAAGAGCAGTGCTTACTCAATTAAGAGATGATGAGATGAGGTCAGTTATAAAGTTGCAACAGAAAATTGAGAAGATTGAAGCACCTGCAGGTATTATTTCTAAAGTCTTTCCTAGTCAGCCTAACTTTTAAGTAGATGCAGGTTAAATATGAAATTATAGATAATATAAGTTTAGATGCTAAGCTTAGTAATTGGGAGGAACTTATATGGAATGGATTATTATCTTTATTGTTAGCTGGATATTATTTCTGCTACTTATTGATTGGACAGAGCTAAAGGTTAATATTTGGTCTGGAATAATGGCGGTTGTTTTGCAGCTAGCTATAGATGCTCAAGCTATTAACCATAGTTGGTATAAAATTAATCGTGGAGTTTTATGGCTGTTTGGTTCCTCGCTCTTCTTTGTTATGGGACCGATACTAGTCATTGGAGTTCTTATTGCCCAATATCATCCTATAAAGCGATGGATGAGAATAGTAAATGTATTTGTACTTGCTGCTCTATTCTCTATCTATGAGCTATTAGTTCTAACAAGAAAGGCTCTTGTCTATATTGATTGGAATCATCCTGATAGTCTAGTTGTGAATCTTTCTGCTATGGTTATTTTGAGTTGGTTTAGCATTGTAGTACTAGATAAAAAAGGAGAGTCCAACTGATGAGTCTAATTTTCTACATCTTTTTAGTTATTGTACTTGGCATATTTGTATTAATATGGTTTAAAATATTGGATAAATTTGGAGGCTAAAGGATGAGGATTGCTATTATTGGAGCAGGTAAAGCAGGTCTTGCCTGTGCCCATGAACTAGAACGTCATGGCATAAAACCTGTAATCTACGAAAGAAATGGTTATATTGGAGAGCAATGGGCTCATGTAATTGCAAGTATGGAAATAGTCGATCGTCCTATAAAGAATCCTATGGCTTATGTCAAAAATAATTTTGCTATCAAGATTAAGTCTTTGAATAAACTTACTAAAGTAGTCCATAGAGCACCACACAAGATAACAACTATAAAAGGTAACCTAGGTTATCTTTATAAGTCTGATCGAGACAAAGATTCTGTAAAATATCAATTATATTCACAGTTAAAGAATACTAAAGTAGTATTGAACCAAGTGGGAGATTATGAACTTCTCACTAAAAAATATGACTATGTTGTTATAAGTACAGGAAACCCTAATTATACTAAGCAATTGGGGTGTTGGCAGGAGTTGGTTAATTCTTATGTAAGGGGAGCTACAGTTGCAGGAGAGTTTGATCCTAATGCCTTAATAGTATGGATAAACAAAGAATATTGTAAGAATGGATATGCCTATTTAACTCCATTTAGTGAAAAAAAAGCGTCTTTGACACTCATAACCACAGATGTCAATGAGAAGGAGATAGATCATTATTGGCAGGTGTTTTTGTCTAGAGAGAATATAAAATATAAAATTCTTGAGGAGTATAAGATGAAACATAATCTAGGGATAGCTTATCCTAGAATTTACAAGAATATTATCTTTGCTGGTAATTCAGCAGGGGGGTTGGATCCATTTCTGGGGTTTGGACTATTAAATGCGATAACTATGGGGGTAGCAGCTGCTAGAACTATAGTCAAAGGATATAGTTATGAAGAACAGATAAATCATATTATCAAAAGAAATTTTGAATTAAAAAAATTTAGAGAGGCTTTTAATAAGTTAAATAACAAAGATTTGGATAACCTTATTTCTGTAATTGGTTTACCAGGCATCAAACATTTAACTTATTATAGCCCTCTTAATATTACTCAAATAGGGTCTTTAGCTATAAAATTGATGGAGAAGTTGAAGTCAATAAATAATAAAAAAAAGTAGGAAAGTTATCTGTTTGAAATTTTATGATAATAAAAGAAATAATACGATAGATATTGCGACACTTTTAAATATCAGTGTGAGTGGGTGTGTGAGTATTAGTAAACCCCAATAGAAAGGCACTTTACACTCACACTCATAACTCACACTAATACGAAAGTGTCGTAATATCCCCATTAAGTATCATTATTATAGTTTGAATATGATAATGGCTTAATCTATTCTTTTTTCTAAATAGCTATAAAATAAATATATCCATAGGTAAGTTAAGATATAAGTTATGAGGGACCATGGAAACATTTGCCACCCAGTAAAGACAACAGTCTTAGTTAATATACTAGCATATTCGAAGACGAGCATTGCTATAGTCCATAGGCTTGTATAAACTAGTATAGGCTTTATTTTTGCTGGGAGAAACATTGTATAGATGATATTTAGTACTGGATAAATTAAAAGTCCTGCCAAAATAATATATAATATAGACTTTTGAGGTTCAATATAATAATAAAGTTTAAAATATTCTCCTAAGAGTGTTTCGTAGAGCAGGGAATAAGCTACAGTAGTGATACCGATAATTGTATTGGCTAGTGTAGCAGGCTTAAAGTGTATGCAGATGATGAAAATTATCCAGAGTATAATAATAGAACCATAAAAGAATCCATATTCCATTAATCAAGCACCTCATCTTCTCTATTTTTATTTTTGATAGTAGATATTAAAAGTAATATAATTGGTATAATAACTGCTATACTAGAGACATAAAAGGGATAGATATAGTGTATAAAATTAAGAATTTCTGTTTGATTTCTAGCAATTATAATTGAAAAGCAGATGGTTAAGATACCTACTGGAATAATCATAGATTTATATGACTTTAAGGAGAACAGCTGAGCTAGACCTAATACAGTAGCATAATAATAAATAGCAATATTAATAAAGATTCCTGTAAGCCAAATTAGCATAATAAGGGCATCAATGTGTTCTATATATTGACCAAAGCGAATTACCCGAACATAACCCAACGCAGGAAATATCATGTGTTTTGTTAAAGGACCAAAAATAGAAATAAGCAGAACTCCAATCATCAAACCATTTCCTAACATAATTGTTGCTATAGATATATTTCTATGTAATCTTTCTTTTTTGGTTATAAAAGGAATCAGTTGAAGTAATACAATTGATTTTAGAAGCCAGGTTTGGATTAATAAAGCACCTCTTAAAGGAGGAGCTATACCATCTGATAATATAGGTAAAAAATAATTAAAGTCCATCTTAGGAATATTGAGAAAACCTATAAATATTAAAGTTAACATACCTAGAGGCAGAAGTATATTGTTTAATCTTGCAATCACCTCTAAACCACCATAGAGACTGTAAGCTGCTATTATTATAATAAGAAGATTAAAGATAGAGGTCTCGATATTGAAGAAAAGACCTAGAATTTCTTGTAGTTCCCTTGCTGTTATAGCGGTATTAAAAAGGAAGAAATATATGTATATAAAGGCTACTAACTTGCCTAAAGGTTTTCCTAGAATATCACAAGCGTATTGGACTATTGTCTTATCAGAGTATTTAATTCCTAATATTAAGAATAAATTAATAAATATTAATCCACTAATAGTGCCTATGATTACAGAAATCCAAGAATCTTGATGTGCCTGTTTGGCTACAAAGGCAGGGAGTAAAACATCGGCTGTGGCTATAACAAGGGTGATAATAAGTAAAGTTATTTGAAAATTAGAAATTTTTCCTTGTTCCTGTAACTGCTTAAAGTCTGGTGCTTTGTCCATAATACAACCTTTCTGATTCATATTAGTTCAAAATTTAGTATTCCCTTATTTTTTATTAAGTATTCAAGAAAAAATACAATTCTTTTATCTTAAGTTAATTACTGTCTTTGCTATTTAATCTATGTTATAATATAACATTGAAATGTATATTAATTTAGAAAGGAGTGGTACAAGGAGGAGAATATATAAATGATAATTATCCTGATTGGAAAGCTGGTGTTGGGTTTAACTCTGTTTTTATTGGGTATGGAAGGGGTTAAAGATAGTTTTTATAAAGCATCAGGTCAAAGACTAGAGTATCTTTTGAAGACTCTTACTAATAATATTATTAGTAGTATCATAACTGGTATTGTAGTTACTATGATTATCCAAAGCAGTAGTGCTACTACAGTAATTATTATCAGTCTAGTTAATGCCAACTTATTGACTCTTGAGCAAGCTTTTGGAGTGATTATGGGTGCTAATATTGGAACTACTGTGACTGTTCAATTAATCTCTTTTAGACTAGAAGAGTACTTGTGGATTGTTATAATTTTAGGAATTATATTTTATTTGCTCTACTATGTGAAGAGGAATAGAAAGCTAATGTATATAGGTAGAGGATTGCTTGGTTTTAGTATCCTTTTTATTGGTCTAGAGATTTTGAGTAATATGATAGTCAATATACAGGATTTAGATATATTTGTTAATACTATGACTTATCTAGGTTCTAAGCCTTTATTGGGAATTTTAATAGGTATTGTTCTAACAGCCATTATTCAAAGTAGTAGTGCCTTAACAGGGATTATTGTAGTTTTAGCTAAAGGTGGGATGGTTGACTTAACTTTGGCTATAACTTTAGCATTAGGTAGTAATATTGGGACATGTATCACTGCTTTTATAGCATCTATAGGAAGTTCTAGGGTAGCTAAACAGACGGCATGGGCACATATTTTATTCAATATCTTTGGAGTTATTGCAGTTTTACCAATATTATCACTTTTTATAGAGTTAATTTCTTTAACCAGTCAAGAATTGGCTAGACAGATTGCTAATGCACATACAGTCTTTAATCTATTTAATACTCTAATAGTATTACCAGCTAGAGGGATATTTATCAAAGTTATCAGAACAGTAAGTAGTGAAGAGTGAAGAGTGGAGTGGGAAAATTCGTTTGGGTATTTTCCCCTCACGAAGAGTTCGAAGAACTCGAAGGAAGAGTGAAGAGTGAAGAGTGAAGAGTGAAGAGTGAAGAGTGAAGAGTGAAGAGTGAAGAGTGAAGAGTTGAAGAGTGAAGAGTGAAGAGTGAAGAGTGAAGAGTGAAGAGTGAAGAGTGAAGAGTGAAGAGTGAAGAGTGAAGAGTGAAGAGTGAAGAGTGAAGAGTTTTGATAATGGTTATTATTTTTTTATTTGTTACTTTTCACTCTGTCACCCGTTACTGTACTTAAAAAGGAGGGGTTATAATGCTAGCTAAAGATATCATGACTAAAGAAGTGGTTACAGTAAGACCTGAACAGACTGTAAAAGAGGTAGCTAAAATCTTAACAGATAATAAAATCAGTGGAGTACCAGTGGTTGAAGATGAGAAGCTAATAGGGATTGTTAGTGAGGGTGATTTAATAACTCGAGATAAGAAGTTACAATTTCCTAACTATGTTTACTTCCTGGATAGTGTCTTCTATTTAGATAGTTTAGAGAAGTTTGAGAAGGACTTTAAGAAGATGGTTGGAGTTGAAGTTAAGGATATAATGACAGAAGATGTCATAACTGTTAGTCCTGATACTGAGGTAGAGGAGATAGCTACTATCTTAACTGAAGATGGGGTCAACCGTGTTCCTGTAGTTGAAGATGGTAAATTGCTTGGTATTGTGAGTCGTGGAGATATTGTCAAATGTATCGGTGAAGGGTTATTAGATTAAGTTTAATTATAAAAAATTAAATAGGTGCAGAGAGAGTATATCGATAGATTTTTGACGACTATAAACTTTTTTGCTATACTCATTAATGTAAATACACCCTTTAGGGTGTATTTTTTATGAAGGGAGTGTAGATTTTATAGTATGCTTAATTTAGTTATTAGAGACTTAGCTAGAGGGACTGGACCTGGTGATATAGTAGGAGCTTTTATTAATGAGGCTAAAATAGAGTCTAGTCAGATTGGAAAGATCGATTTTCATGGTAAGGTTGCTCTTGTAGAGATAAATGACAGTGTTGCTCAAAAAGTAGCAGATGTAATGAACAATAATAAGATAGCAGGTAAAGAGGTTAAGGTTGAGATTGATAATAGTTTTAAAGAGAGATTGAAATATATTGATGATTATGTCAATAAATATAGATATTTAGTTCAGTTAGAACGGAAAGAAGAGATGAGAATTCAAGAGTTAGAGATTAAGAACTTAACTGGATACCAAAGAGAAAAGAAAGGAAGAGCTATTCTAAATTTAAAGGGTAGAGAGCAAGGACAGGGATTTGGTGGAAAGTTCTTAGTTAAGCTTATTAGACAGAGAAGGGGAGAGTTATTACCTGATACTCAAATTGGTGTGGGAGATTTGGTGATGATTAGTAAGGGGAACCCTTTGGCTAAAGATAACCCTACAGGAACGGTAGTAGAGATGACTAATTATTCTATTACTGTAGTTTTTGATAAGAGACCACCCAAATTTATTTATAGTAAGGGTTTAAGACTAGATCTGTATGTAAATGATATTACCTTTCAAAGGATGTTAGGGGCTTTGGAGAGGTTAAAATCTGCGCAAGGTAGACTGGCAGAGTTGAGGGATAAAATAGTAGGATTAGAAGATATAGAATTTGGGAAAGATATAGCTATTAATCTTAAAAATAAACTCTTAAACTCATCACAACAAGAAGCAGTAAAGGCTGCTTTAGCAGCTAAAGATTTATTTTTAGTACATGGACCTCCAGGAACGGGAAAGACGGTAACTGCCATTGAGATTTTGGAGCAGAGTATTGAGCAAGATAAAAGTATTTTGGCTACAGCAGATTCCAATACAGCTGTAGATAATCTGGTAGAGCGACTGGTCAAAAGGGGTAGAAAGGTATTAAGGATTGGACATCCTGCAAGGGTGACACCACTTTTAAGGGAGCATACCCTTGATTATTTAATTAACGAACATCCTAAATATCAACAGGCTAAGCAGATTAGAGAAGAAGCCTATCACCTTCTAGAAGAACAGAAGAAGTATACTCATCCTAGTGGAAGATGGAGAAGAGGAATGAGCAATAAGGAAATTAAAGCTTTAGCCAAGCAAGGTCGAGGTAGTAGAGGGATTCCTGTTAATAAGATTCAAGAGATGGGAGAATGGTTGGAGTTACAAGAGAAGATTGATAGCTTATTTACAGAGGTTGATAGATTGGAGAGTGAAGCAGTTAGAGGGTTAATTAATCAAGCTGAGGTAGTCTGTGCTACTAACTCTACAGCAGGCTCTGAAATCTTAGCAAGAGAGGTTTTTGATTTATTATTAGTGGATGAAGCTACTCAAGCAACAGAACCTTCTACGTTGATTCCCTTTGTTAAAGCAGATAAGGTTATCTTAGTTGGTGACCATAAGCAGTTACCTCCAACTATACTCAATCAAAAGGCTGAAAGCTCAGGCTTAGCAAAATCTCTATTTGAAAGATTATTAGAGCTTTATCACTCTGAGGTTAAGGTAATGCTAACTACTCAATATAGAATGAATGAGCAGATAATGAACTTTGCTAGTCAAGAGTTCTATAATGGTAACTTGCTAGTGGCTTCTGAAATAAAGGATATCAGTCTTAAAGATTTAGATATTAATATCTTTGCAGGAAATTCTCCAGCAGAGCAGGCTTTTAACCGTCAAGAAGGAATTATATTTTTTGATACTCAAGGTATGGAGGCTCCTGAAAGATCTAACAATGACTCTAAGTCTATCTACAATAGAATTGAAGCAGAGTTGAGTGTAGAGATTATTAAACATGGAATTAGTGCTGGAATTAATAATAATGAGATTGCTTTAATTGCTCCTTATAAAGCTCAAGTTGCTTTAATTAAGAAGTTATTAAAGGGAGAAGAAATAGAAGTAAATACTGTAGATAGCTTTCAAGGTAGAGAGAAGGAGATAATTATCTTATCTTTAGTAAGAAGTAATCTACAAGGGAATATTGGATTTTTACAGGATATTAGAAGATTAAATGTCTCTGTTACTAGAGCCAAAAGAAGACTGATTATCATTGGGGATACTGCTACTATATCCAACAATTCAATTTATAACAATTTAATAGAATATGTTAAATCTAATGGATATTACTACAAATTGTAGAAGGTATTTGGTATAAATTACTTGTCCAAATGGACTAATAAATTTTCCACTCTATTGACATCGTGGTTATAAAAATATATAATTACTTTAGTGGCTTTTTGTATAGTTATAACTTATTATGAGGTGATAAAATACTATGGGTCAAAGCCAATTCCTGAAAAGAAGAGTTTATAGTAAGGTAGAAGATAGGGAGAAATTAAAAGAAAGATTGAAAAGAGGTTATTGCCAAATGGCAGAGATAAACTTAAAATTGGCCCAAGAGGGATTACCAGCAGATAGAGAGGCTTATCAATATTTTTAGAATATATAGAGACGTTAATAGCGTCTCTTTTTATTCATTGAAATGTATAAATTACAGTAAATTGTAAAAACTAGGGTATAGATTATTTTTTATCTCTTCAATTATAAAATTTATACACGATATAAAACTATTAGACATATATTAATGTAAGTTTTAGCTACAACTTGGAGGTGTTCTTTTTGACTACTAATTTAAAGAAAGTTATGATCAGTTTGCCAAATAATTTATTACAAGAAATTGATGGCTTCATTAAAGAAGATAATCAAGACCGTAGTCAATTTATTAGTGATGCTATGGAGGTCTATGTTAATCAACTGCGTAGCAGTAAATTTCGAGATGAGATGAAACAGGGATATTTAGATATGGCCAAAATAAATCTTTGTATAGCAACAGAATGCTTTATGGTTGAGAATAACACCTTTTTTAATTATGAGGCTAGATTAGCGGAGTGTGATTAAATTGACAATTAAACGAGGTGATGTTTACTATGCAGATTTGAACCCTGTTGTTGGTTCAGAACAAGGGGGAATCAGACCTGTATTGGTAATTCAGAATGATATCGGAAATAAGTATAGTCCTACAGTAATTATTGCGGCAATTACTTCTAAAATTGATAAAGCTAAACTACCTACTCATGTAGAAATTGATGCAACAATTTCTAGTTTAGATAGAGATTCGGTTATTCTACTTGAGCAGATTAGGACTATAGACAAAAAACGCTTAAAAAGACATGTAACTCATCTCGGTGATAAGATAGTAGAAGAAGTAAATAAAGCATTGGAGATTAGTATTGGTCTAGTTGAATTATAGAACTTAATCCTGTGGCTAAGTAATTTAAATTACTTAGCTAAAATTATTTTTTGTTATCTTTCTCTTCCTAAATTAATATACATAAATTAAGATTGAGGCTGAGTCTAAGTCTAAGTGAAATCCTTGTACTTAAGCTAATTCTCAAGCTTAAACTTAAATTATTTAAGGAAGTGAGACTATGGATGAAATTATCAAGTTTATTGAAGGTATAGAAAAGGAACTAATCTCGATGAGACGAGATATTCATCAATATCCTGAAGTAGGTTTTGAAGAATACAGAACCTCCCAAAAGATAGTCGATTTCTTAAAAGAGTTAGATATAGAGGTTAAGAGAGTAGCTAAAACGGGAGTAGTGGCTTTGTTAGACTGTGGAGAAGGTCCAGTGATTGCTTTAAGGGCTGATATTGATGCTTTACCGATTGAAGAAAAGACTAAGGTTAGTTATAAGTCCAAGGTCACAGGTGCAATGCATGCCTGTGGACATGATGGACATACTGCAATACTCTTGGGTGTAGCTAAGGTATTAAGTAAGTTTAGAGATAGGTTAAAGGGAAAGGTGAAATTTATCTTTCAACCAGCTGAAGAAGGGCCGGGAGGTGCATTACCTTTGATCGAGGCAGGAGTTTTAGAAGAACCACAGGTTGATAACATCTTTGGACTACATATAGAGGAGTCACTTCCTACTGGGACTATAGGGGTACAACCTAAGGTGGGGTCGGCAGCAGCAGATGAGATTGATCTACTAATTAAAGGAAAGGGCGGACATGCAGCAGCACCACATCAAGGGGTAGATGCAATCATTACTGCCAGTCAAGTAGTAACAGCTTTACAGACTATTGTTAGTAGGCAGATTAACCCACAAAAATCGGCAGTAATCAGTTTAGGGACTATTAATGGTGGTTATAAGAGAAATGTCATTGCTGATGAAGTTGAGATAACAGGAACAGTTCGGACAACTGATCCTGACTTAAGGAAGATGATGCCTGAAATGATGGAACAGATTATTAAAGGTATTACTTTAAGTCAGAGGTCTGATTATAATCTTGATTATAGATTTGGTTATCCAGTTCTAATCAATTCGACAGAATTAGTATATGAGACCAAAGATGCTATAGGAGCAATCCCCTATGTTGATGAGATTAAGTATATCTCCCAATCTTCTATGGGAGCAGAGGATTTTGCTTATTACTTACAGCAAGTACCTGGTATCTTCTTTAGATTGGGGGCAGCAGACCCTAGTGAAGATTATTATCCTGGTCATCATCCCAAATTTAATTTTGATGAAAGAGCATTAAAGATAGGAGTGGCACTTTTTGTCTACATTACTTTAAATAGAATAGAGGAGTAACACTACTATTTATAGAATATATCAAGTAGGTTGAATTACTTGACTTATTATAGATCTCCAATTTGCTTTAAAGTCAAATTTAATGGATATATTATGATAGTTTTAGTAGTAGATTAGGCGGATGAAAAGCTAACTTTCTAAAATATATAAATTGAACTAATGTTTTTCTTAAAGAATTTAAAATATTTTTTGCAACGAATTAACACGAATCATACGAATTAAAGGCAAAAAAAATAAATTAATATTTTAAAATCAATTTTGTTTTAAATTGGCGTAAATTCGCTAGGTTAGTTGCTAAATAAGTTGAAATATTAATTTTTTATCAATGAAATTCTTTAATTCAATCTATATAAATAAATTTTTAGAATATATTTATTGTCTGCTTAAACTTATTCTTAAACTTAGACTGAGTCTAAGTTGCTAAAGTAGATTAGATGTTATAATCAAAAAACATAGTAGATATAGTTAAATATTGTTGATAAAGATGATTAATATAGCAATTGAGGAGCTAGTGGTAAGTTAATAGTAAAAATATTTACTATTGACTTGTTACTAGTTGTTTCTCACTGTCTTAACATAGTAATTTGGAAGGAGGAGATTATGAAGTTGAAGAGATATTTGCTGGCTTTTATTTTAATTATAATGTTACTATTTTCTAATCCGATTGAAGCAGAAGAGGTTTCAGCTAAAAGTTTATTAGCAGATGTAGTATCTCAATTAGAGCAAGTCAAAGATTTTAAAGGGACAATTGTATCTAAATTATATCTTGGTGAAGAAGTAATAGATTATCGGACACAAGTGATGAAATCTGAAACTAGATCTATGAGTCATAATTTAAGTGATAACAGTCTAGCATCAGAAGAGAATAAGTTATTAAACTCCATCCCATGGATTTATTTACCTCCAAATTATAATATTTTAAAGAACTCTCTACCTTTAGAAGGTCAATTAGACTACCAAGAACCTTTAGATAAACTAAATAATCTATATAATATAGAGTTATTAGGTGAATCTATTGATGGTGAGCGGGAAGTCTATATTATCCAGTTAGAGAATATGCTTACGATTCAAAGAGTATTTGTGGATAAAGAGTATAAGACCATCTCTAAGATTGAAATATTTAATGGGGCGAATATTAGGTTAGCAACTATTAATTATCAGAATATTACTCTATTTGATTCTAAAATCTGGCTACCAGTTAGGATAGTGGTCAATGATGGTAGAGGAAAGCTGTTAATGGAAGTTATTTATCAGGATTGGGATGTTAATATTGGATTGACTGAATTTGACTTTGCTAAAGGTTTTGATACAGATTATCAGACCAAAATCAAACAACTTAAAGAGAAGTTAAAAGAGCAAAGAGAGAATGACAAACTATATCTATTATTAAGTGACTTATATGTCAAGGATGGTAACTTAGAAGAGGCTGTCAATAGTCTACAGAATGCTATTAGGATAAAAGATAGTATAGAATATAGGAAGAAGTTAGTGAAGATATATCAAATGCAAGGAAGATATAGAGAGGCCTTAGGTGAGATTAGAGTTGCATTACAATCAGCATATAGTGATGCAGAGCTCAATTACCTATTAGGAGAGGTACAATTACAGTTGGGTAAAATCAATAATGCTCGCTACTCTTTAGAGAAGGCCGTTGATTTAGAGCCTAAAAATACTCTTTATTTAGAAAAATTATTCTGGGTATATAGTAATTTAGCTGATGAATTTGGTAAGTATATGCTAGAGCGAGCTGAAGGTATAGCAGATAAACTAGTTAAGTTGGAACCTAAAAACAAAAGTTATAGGACTTACTTAGCTGATATTTACCTTGAAAAAGGTGAAGAATTTAAGGCTTATCAAGCTTATTCTAAAGCAGTTGAATTAGCCCCTGAGGATACATGGGTCTATGTCAAATTAGCTCAATTTTATGATACGGTAGATAAAGATGATAAAGCAGAAGAATTATATAAATATATTTTCTACCTAGATGATTCCTTAGAAAACTTGAGGCGTTTGGCTGATTTCTATTTTGAAGAAGGGAAATATGAGTTGGCTTTAAAGGAGTATGAATCCCTTCAAAATAGAAGTGCAGGTAATTTGAATTTGAAGTTCAAAGTCGCTGAAAGTTATTTAGCTATTGGTGATAATGAAAAAGGATTGAGTATCTTTAATAAGATTTTAGAAGAGAATAACTTAGGTGAGTTCTATTTACAGATAGGAGATGTAGTGAAGAAGTATAATCTTGATGCAGCAATTGATATCTATCATTCTGCCTTAAAAGAAGAAGGTCTACTGACAAAAGAAGAGATAGAGGAGATTTATAGGCGTTTAGGATATATCTACTTTGAAGAAGAGGGTCAAAAAGAATTAAATAAATTAGACCAACTATTAAAGATAGATTCTCAATCTAAAATCTATCAGTTGTTGGGTAAGTATAAGTTTTCAGCTGGTGATTTAGAGAAGGCTATCTCTTATTTCAAATTGGCACTTGATCGGCAAGATAATATAGATAACCATTATAATTTAGCCTTGGCTTACTTAATGGTTGACCACTTTGACTTGGCTAGGTCAGAAGCAGAAAAGATAGTTAAGGTGAAAGAAGCTAGAGGAACAGAGTTATTGGAATTAATCAGGAGAGTAAGTAAGTTGCAACAGGATTATAAAGAAATCTATATACCCGGCAGAATTAATCGTATCAAAGGTGATAGGTTGCGCCAACAAGGAAAGTTGATTGAAGCCTTATTCCAATACAGAGAATCTATTTATGAGAATTATGATTATAAGTTACCATATTTTTATGTAGGTCTTATCAGTGGACTTAGAGGTGATAATCTACAGTTAGAGATGGCTAAATCTGTATTAGAAGGGGAAGAGCTTGAACTCTTAAAGGAGTTATTAATTCATATAGAAGATATTAATAGATTTTAAATTTTTTAGCTACTAGCTATTAATAGCTAGTAGCTAATTTTTTTTGTTATTAAGGAAATTATGCTTTTTTAGAGGTTGTGTATAACTTGTTTAAAAGGGTTAAAAAAGTAGCAACGAATTAACGCGAATAGCACGAATTAAAATTTAAAAACTAAATTAGGTCTTAAAAATATTTTGACTTAAATTCGCGTAAATTAGTGAGATTCGTTGCTAAAAATTGTTTTGAATTATTTTTAAGGCTTTGAGTAGAAGACTGGGCGATAGCCCATTT
>NZ_JBSQYM010000127.1:0-9133 GCF_055140805.1 Orenia sp. | reverse complement strand
TAAATTCAATAAATAAATATTTAAAGCAAAAAACCTCCATATGGAGGTTTTTTAGCTGTCTCAGAATAGTTTTTAAAAACTATTCTGAGACAGCCCCTTCTATCTTTTTAACCTACATTACCTTTAAGCATATTTTCTACAAAATCTTTGCCCTTATTAGTTAAACAAACAATACTTTTATCTCGATTATACTCATGAAGATCAATTTGGACTAATCCATGTTCCAACCCTTTTTCTAATGTACGCAAAAGTTCAATTTTATTAAACCCTTTTTCGGCTATTCTATATAGATAATTTGGCTGATAAGAGAAGTAAAGGCACTTTAAAATCTTTGATTCATTGATAGATGAAAATGTTGAATTAAAACTATTCATTTAAAATCCTCCTTTAATTAAATTAAATTTAATATTATACTTATTAGTGACTAATTACTTTTAGAACATAAAATAATAATTATTTAAAAAAATATAAGATTATAATTATATAACCTATATTGTTAATATTATGAAGAGGGTATAGGATATATTCATAAATGATAATTTAAAATCATATTTTTAATATCTTATATATAATTAAGTATTAAATCAATTAATAGTAGGGATAATAAGATTAAAAAGGAGGGAGAACAACGAGTCCAGAATATACTATAGAATTATCTACTAAAGATTACAATTTGCTGGAATCAATGGCCTATGAGAATAATATGGAGATAGGTGATTTTATTGCAGAGATGATTAGTGAGAAGAATGAGTTGATGGCTTTAGATGTTAATTTAAATAAAGCTCCTGATTCTTTTCAATTATTAGCTAATGATGTATATTTAACTGAATCTGATGAGTTCAAAGATGAATTTAATGAAGAATGAAGTATAAGGGATTAATCCCTTATACTTCATTAATAAAATTAATAGAAAATATAGTAGATAAAATAAATCATTTGAATTAATCTTGAATCTTAATTAAATCTATGTTATAATTCTCAACGTTGAATACAAAAGAATAAAAACCTCATTTCTAATAATTGGAATGAGGTAGAGGTGCAAAAGTCAAGAGTACTTTTAATGAGAGTAGGAAGACTCAATGAATTAAAAGGAAAGGGGCAATTGCCGAAGTAGTAAGAATATTCCAAACTTGCTACTGGGTCTGTATTGAATAAGTGCAGAACTGCCACTATCGGTGGAGCGCTATCTCACTCATTTTATTAGAAATGATTACTTATGTTTGTAATCCTAGATGAGTAAGTTATCTGGGATTTTTTTATTGCTAGAGGGGTCAAAAGAGTAAGAGAAAGAATATTTAAGGAGGAATTTTGATGGAAACATATGGATGGTTATCATTGATACCGCCAGTTTTAGCTATTATCTTAGCTTGGTGGAGTAGAGAGGTTTTAGTATCATTATTTGTAGGTGTGTTTGTTGGGGCAACTATTATAGAAGGTTTCAATCCTATAGTAGGGTTTATGAGAACTCTAGATAAGTATATGATTGAAAATTTAACAGATTCATGGTATGTATCAATCCTATTATTCTTAGTAATATTATCAGGGATGGTAGGGATTATTACACGGTCAGGTGCTACTAATGCAGTAGCTGAATTTGTTGCTAAAAAAGCCAGAACCACACGTAGAGCACAGTTAGCAACATGGTTGATGGGAATTTTAATCTTTTTTGATGATTATGCTAACTCTTTAATTGTTGGTACAACTATGAGATCAATTACTGATAAAATGAAGATTTCTAGGGAGAAGTTAGCCTATATAGTTGACTGTACTGCAGCTCCAGTGACTAGTATGGCTATTATCTCAACATGGGTAGGTCATGAATTGGGTTTAATCAGAGCAGCATTTGATACCTTGGGAATAGAAGCCAATGCATACTCTACATTTATGCAGACTATTCCTTATCGCTTCTATAGTATCTTAGCTTTAGCTATGGTTTTATTTATAGCATTAACAGGTAAAGATTTTGGACCTATGTATGATGCAGAAAGAAGAGCAAGAAAAGAAGGAAAAGTATTAGCAGATGGAGCTACTCCACTAGCTTCTGATGAACTAACTAATATGGAGGTAAACCCAGATAGTAAGATGAAATGGTATGATGCTTTTATACCTATGATAGCTGTAGTAGTAGTTACTATCATCGGTCTATGGTATAATGGAACTAGTGGTTGGACAGAAGCGATGCCATTATATGAAGCCTTTGGTAATGCTGATGCTAGTATTGTCTTATTATGGTCATCCTTTACTGGAACATTAGTAGCTATTATCTTAGCACTATTTAAAGGTGGACTGTCTTTGGAAGAGAGCATGGAAGGATGGCTAAATGGAGCTAAGGCTTTAGCAGGAGCATGTGGAATCTTAATCTTAGCTTGGGCTTTAGGGCTTGTTACAAAAGAGTTGGGGACAGCCAATTTCTTAGTCGATCTTAGTAAAGGTACTATTCCGGCTTTTATGGTACCTACAATGATATTTGTTATTTCAGGAATCATTGCTTTTGCAACAGGTACATCTTGGGGGACAAGTTCAATTATCATGCCTTTAGCTGTAGCGATGGCCTATCAATTGGGATCTCCTATGATGGCAACAATTGGTGCTGTATTGACAGGTGCTGTGTTAGGAGATCATTGTAGTCCGATCTCTGATACTACAATTATGTCTTCAACAGCTTCAGCAGCAGACCATATAGATCATGTTAGAACTCAACTACCTTATGCTATTGTAGTTGGTATAGTTTCTATTCTATTTGGATTCTTACCAGCAGGATTTAATATACCTAGCTGGACTGTATTTCCATTACTATTGTTAGGAATGTTAGCACTATATTTAATTGTAAATTATTATGGTAAATCAGTGGAAGAAAATTAAAATTATAATATAAAAAGGGGTGGATATCCATCTCTTTTTTATATTATAATCTCCTAATATTAATCTGAAAATAATAGATTAAGCTGTTGTGTTAGTTGAATTTAAATATTAATAGTATCTTTTTACGGGGATAGTGCGATACTTTAGCAATCAGGAGTCAGGAACCAGTTATCAGTAAAACAGACTGATTCCAGATTCCCGATTCCTGACACGAATGTGTCGTATTATCTCTATATTGTATTAATTCTTATACTAACATAAGGTGTTAGATTAAAAATTCATTCTCTATGTTATGTTCAGTAGTCTGTCTTCTCATTTGGTTTTAAACAGATCGTTAGAGAGAATTAGAAAAAACAACTATATATGTTATAATAATAGTATGTAAAATTACTATTTAAATCGATGAAGGAGATGCATTATCCTTGTATATTATTAATATATATGAAAGGAGAATGATATATGGAGATAAGGTATCAGAAGCAACAACAAATAGGGGATATATTTTTAGAATTATATACCACTTCTACAGGCTGTACTATATCAGTTAGTAAGTATGAGCAAAAGTATCATTTAAGTATATCCCATGAAAGCAGAATGCCAAGTAAGAAAGAGATAGAACTGGTTAAGAAAGCATTATTGCCAATAACAAAGAAATTTAGATTAAAGCAACCCTATACAGCTACAGATGGAAGATGTACCTTGCATCTATTAGAAAAATAATAGATATAAATATAGAAAAGAACTCCTAAATTTAGGAGTTCTTTTCTATATTTATATCTAATTAGTTTACTACTACCACTGATAAATATAGGTACAAGCAAATAAAAATAGAATATCTAGAATAAAGAAACATAATATTATAAAAAAGAAATAAGAGATTTAAGGAGAGGAGATTATCATGAGAGTAAGACAGAATTTTACCTTAGTTATCTTAATATTAATTCTATTATCAGCTATCTTTGGTATCAATACCTTAAATATTATATCAATTCCAACAAGTAAGGCAAATGTATCGGCAAGTAGAGAGATAAAAGTTAGTACTAGCCAAAGTCCAGAAAATAATAAAATAAATGTAGAGATTGTTTGGGATGCTTCGGGTAGCATGTGGGGAGAGATAGAAGAAGGTAATAAGATAAGTCAATCTAAAAAGATTATCAGAAGAGTAATTAAAGATATTCCTGATAATATCAACTTAGGATTGAGGGTATTTGGTAATAAAGGTTCTATAGATAAAGAAAGTCTATTAATAGCCCCACTCTCACAAGATAATAAGGAGAATACTTTAAAAGCAATTAATAAGATTCAACCATCGGGAAAGTCTCCAATTGGAATTAATCTTTCATTGGCAGGTCAAGATTTAATTAATCTTCCAGGAGAAAAACATATATTATTAGTAACAGATGGCAGAGATACTGGAAATATTATGCCCAATGAAATAGTTGATCAATTAAGAAAGAAAGGAATTAAGACTCATATTATACAAGTAGGTGAAATTACTCATATAAGTCAATTACAACTAAAGGAACTTGCTCAATTAGGTGGTGGTAAATACTTTACTTATTTTGAAGAAGAAGAGGTGATACCGACACTAAGTCTTCAATAATATTTATCAAATAAATTTATCTTCTTGACAAAATAATGAAATAAACATATAATGTGGTTGATATAGATAAAGTTGAGTTATATTTATATTCATGTTTATTTCTTCCTAAATCCCCCTACCAAGTTATTAGTAGGGGGATTATCTTATTAAGATAGAAGAAGATTAATAAGATAATCGCTCCCAAATAAATCTTTATGAAGGAAAAATAATTAATTTATAGAATATAAAGAAATAAAGCCAATTTAAAAAGGAGAGAAGAAGATGGAGATACCAATCTTTATGCAAAATACTATAACTCTTTTATTGGAAAATAAAATAATAACTATAATAGTAATAGTTATTATTCTCTTTGTAACTAAAAAAATAATAAAGAATATTAAGTATAAGAAAAGCTATAGTTATTTTGAAGAATTGCTTAAAGAAGATATACTCAAAGGCTTAGAAAAACTAACTAGATTAAAAGATATGGCAATTAAAAAAAGGTTATTATTAGAAAGTGAGAAATCTTTTGGAAGAAGCTTATATCAAGAAGTAAAAGAGGAGCTTATTAATAATGGCATAATAGAAAAGCTTTTTAATGAACTCATTGTAGGAAAAGAAGGTGAAAGGGTGGAAGCTTGTAAGGTTTTAGTAAAACTTAATACCCCACAAGCTATCGATTATGTTATTACTTCTTTATATGATGATAGTGATAAAGTCAGACAAGTAGCTATAGAATCTTTAGTAGAAATAGTCAATCCCAAGATAATTGAAACTCTTATAAATTATCTATCTTATTGTAATAATCAGATGCTTTTATCGGAATTGACTAAAGCTTTTGAAAAGATTGGTGATTTAGCCTTTGAACAATTGGTTGAGGTAGCTTTTACTAAACAGGAAGTCTATAGAGTGTGGGCAATTAAGTTATTGGGAAGGATAAATTATGAAGACAGAAAAGATGAAGAAATAATCAATATTTTTTACAATCTATTAAATGATAAATCAGAGATGATTAGACTACAGGCTATTAAAGCTATAGCTAGGTTTAAGAATGATCAAAGGGTTTTTAATTATTTGATTAACAAATTAGAGGATAATAATTGTGAAGTAAGAAGTCAGGCAGTTAAAAGCCTTGGTGAATTTGGAAATAAAGATGCAGTTTCTAATATATTCAATTTAATCACAGATAGCAGTGGTCTAGTTAGAAATAATGCTTATCATGCTCTAATTAAATTAGGTGATAAAGGTTTTGAATACCTTCTTAAAGCCACTAGAATAAAAGAGACTAAAGAAGAAGCTTTACAAGTATTAAAAGAGTTAGAAATGGAAAAGGTAATAGATAACATTAATAGGATTTATCAACTAAATAAGAAAATCAATGGTGAGTTGAGGGAAAAACCATCATTAGATAGTTACCTTAAAGCAGATAGCAATGAAAAGAGAAAGTTTCAGATAATAGGATAGCTTACCTGAAACTCTTAAGTGTGGGAGTGAGTTATATAATTATTGCTCACACTTACACTTTTTTTATTACTATCTAGTTAATCTAAATTCCCAAATTATTTTATAGTAAAATTAGCTATTAAGCTTGATTGGTATAACATAAAATATAATTAGGGCTTGACGTGATAGTTAAGCAAAGTAATATTATTGATAAATTTAAATTATAAAATAGATAATAAGGGGTTGTGATTTATGAAATTGTTTTCTAGAGGTTTAATTATTTCTATATTTTTTCTAATAATTTTAGCAGTTAATTTCTTAGGTTTGGGGGTAAATTTTTATACCGATATACTCTGGTTTAAGAATTTGAATTTTATAGATAGTTTTTGGACTATCTTTCAAGCAAAGATTATTGTTAGAGTAGGGGTTTGGTTATTGTTTTCTTTATTTATTTATTTAAACTTATTATTCACTAAAAAAACATTAATGAGTTTGATTGATAATTTCAAGAAAAGTGATAATAGTGATGACCAGGTAATTGAACTAAAACCAAAAAAAGAGATGAAGTTTTTGGGCTTTATTAGCCCAAAGAGGATAAACTTGATTTATTTATTAATCAGTATGGTAGTAGCTTTTTTCTTTAGTAGTATTGGTGCTAATAGTTGGAAGGTAGTACTAGAATTTTTAAATGCAAGTAGCTTTGGTAGTATAGATCCTATATTTAATAAGGATATCTCCTTTTATATCTTTAAATTTCCTTTCTATCAATTCATTTATCAACTATTATCTACTTTAATAATTATTACTGGGCTGATAGTAGGAGGAGTTTATCTACTGAATAATCGTAGTGATGGATCTTTTAGCCGACTCAATAATCAAAGTAAATATCATCTATCAATTTTAATTAGTCTGTTTTTTGTTGTCAAAGCATGGGGTTATCGCTTAGATATGTTCCAGCTACTTTACTCTAATAGAGGAGTTGCTTTTGGTGCTAGTTATACCGATATTCATGCTCAATTATTTGGTTTGAAAACATTATCTATAATAACAATAATATTAGCGGTTTTTATCTTTATCAATATCTTTATTAAAAAGACAAAGTTAATAATTGGAGGAATAGTTGCATTATTTATAGCTTCCTTATTATTAAATACTATTTATCCTGGTCTAGTTCAACAGTATCAAGTTGAACCAAATGAGATTGCTAGAGAAGCACCTTATATTAAATATAATATTAAATTTACCCGAGAAGCTTATAATCTTGATAAGATTGAAAAAAGAGACTTTGATATCAAAGATAGTCTAACTTATAATGATATTAGCGATAATGAAGTTACAATAAATAATATCAGATTATGGGATAATAGACCCTTAAAGGCTACTTATGGTCAGCTTCAAGGAATTAGATCATATTATTCTTTTAATGATATCGATATAGATAGATATAAAATAGATGGAAAGACCCAACAGGTAATGTTGGGTGCTAGAGAGCTTAATCAAAAGCTACTATCTAATAGAGCTAAGACTTGGGTAAATAAACGATTGAACTATACTCATGGTTTTGGTTTAGCAATGAGTCCAGTAAATAAGGTAAGCCCTGGTGGATTACCAGAATTTTTAATCAAAGATATTCCACCTCAAAGTAAAAAAATTGAAGTAAAGCAACCAAGAATCTATTATGGGGAGCTAACTAATGAATATGTAGTTGTTAATACTGAGGCTAAAGAGTTTGATTATCCAGAAGGTGATAAGAATAATTACATCAAATATAATGGTGATGGAGGGGTTAAGTTAGATACACCAATTAAGCGCCTAGCTTTTGCTCTCAAATATGCTACATTAAAACTATTATTAAATAATGATATCAATTCAGAAAGTAGATTGATGTTTAATCGTAATATTAAAAGTAGGGTAGCTAAGATTGCACCTTTTTTAAGATATGATAATGACCCTTATTTAGTAGTAGATAATTCTGGTGAGCTCTATTGGATTCATGATGCCTATACTACAAGTAATAGATATCCTTATTCAGAGCCACAGAACTGGGGGAATTATATCCGCAACTCAGTTAAAGTTGTCACTAATGCTTATACAGGAAAGATTAGATTTTATATAGTCGATAATAGTGATCCTATTATTAGAACTTATCAGAAGATATTCCCCAAATTATTCACTAAATTCGAAGATATGCCAGCAGGTCTTAAAGCTCATATTCGTTATCCTGTAGATTTATTTAAGATTCAAGCTAAATTATACAGTATTTATCATATGGAAGATCCCACAGTCTTTTATAATAAAGAGGATTTATGGAATATACCTCAAGAAAATTATGCAGGAACTGCTATCGAAATGGAACCTTATTATACATTAATGAAGCTTCCTAATGAAGCAGATGAGAGTTTCTTATTGATGTTACCCTTTACTCCTGTCAAGAAGAATAATATGATTTCTTGGTTGGCAGCCAAAGCTGATCATGACGATTATGGTCAACTTGTTCTTTATAAGTTTCCTAAAAGAGAGCTGGTTTATGGTCCAATGCAGATTGAAGCAAGAATAGACCAGAATTCAGAGATATCTCAACAATTGAGCCTCTGGAATCAAAGAGGATCTAGGGTAATTAGAGGTAATTTATTGACTATTCCTATTAAGCGTTCTATTCTTTATGTAGAACCAATTTACTTACAAGCAGAGCAGAGTCAGTTACCAGAATTAAAGAGGGTAATTGTCTCTTATGGTGAAGATGTAATTATGGAGAATAACTTAAAGTTAGCTTTAGAAAAGTTATTTGGAATTAATGACCAAGATGTAGAAAAAGACAAAAAAGAGCAGACCACTCCAATAACTGATAATAATCTAACTATTAAAGGGCTGGTCAATGATATATCTAAGTTATATGATCGCTCTAAAGAAGCATTAAAGGCAGGTAATTGGACAGAATATGGAAAGTTAATTAAAGAATTAGAGGATAAATTAAATATTTTACAAGAGAAAACAGAAAAATAGTAAAAAAAATAATCAAAGGGGCATTGATGTCTCTTTGATTATTTTTATGAAATCTTAATAGAGTTCAGTAAAATCAAAATAAAATAAAGGTATTGAAGCAAAATTTATAGAATTATTTCATATAAAATCAATTGCTTATATAGGTAAACAACTCTAGAATGAAACAATAGAAAGGTAATGTAACACTTTTGTGTCAGGAATCGAGAATCTGGAATCAGTCTGTTTTACTGATAACTGGTCCCT
>NZ_JBSQYM010000126.1:0-11214 GCF_055140805.1 Orenia sp. | reverse complement strand
TTATAATGATAAATTTACTAGCCACAGGTTTCAACCTGTGGTGATGGTGATATGTTACACTACGGGTTAAAACCCGTAGCTAAAACTTAAAGTGTCACAATCTCCCCATAATCAGATATCACTATATTATAATTTAACTGGAGCAGTAATTTGAAAAGTAATTGAGTAGGAGGAGTAGTTATGAATGTGAGTGTGATTTTAAGTTCTATTGAGCAAGGATTGGTCTATGCAATTATGGCTTTAGGTGTTTATTTGACCTTTAGAGTCTTAGACTTTCCTGATTTAACTGTAGATGGTAGCTTTCCTTTAGGAGCAGCAGTAGGTGCTAAACTGATTGTATCGGGATGGAATCCAGTGTTAGCAATTATAGTAGCTTCTCTATCTGGCTTATTAGCAGGTGTATTGACAGGAATCTTAAATACTAAGCTGAAGATAACTGGATTATTATCAGGGATTCTGACTATGACAGCCCTTTATTCAATTAATCTAAGGGTGATGGGAAGAGCTAATATTTCTTTATTGGGAAGTAATAAAATCTTTGAATTGTTGACATCTTTGGGTATATCTGAAAAAAATAGTACCTTTATTTTCTTTTTGTTAGTTGTTATGATCGTTAAGTTATTAATTGACTGGTTCTTAAAGACAGAGCTTGGTCTAGCTTTGAGAGCTACTGGTGATAATAAGCAGATGGTTAGTAGTTTAGGAGTAAATACGGATTTAACTGTAATTTTAGGTTTAGGGCTATCAAATGCTTTAGTAGCATTATCTGGTGCTCTAGTAGCTCAATATCAAGGGTTTACAGATGTAAAGATGGGGATCGGCATGATTATTATCGGTTTAGCTTCTGTTATTATTGGTGAAGCTATTATTAGAAAGAGTGATATTAAATGGGCTACTTTGGGAGTAGTTCTGGGTTCAGTAATCTATCGATTAGTAATTACTATAGCTTTAAGAATGCGTCTAAACCCCAATGACTTAAAACTAATCACTGCAGTTTTAGTAATAGTTGCATTGGGAGCACCAGCAATTAAAGAGCAGTTTGGCTTTAGAAAGTTAGGAAGGGGTGCTAAGTAATGTTAAAGGTTATTGGTGGAGTAAAGATATTTAACCGAGGTACTATCAATGAGAAGATAGCTTTACAAGGTGTTAACTTAGAGATGGATAAAGGTGAGTTTATTACAGTTATCGGTAGTAATGGTGCTGGTAAATCGACTTTATTGAATGTAATTGCAGGGAATTTAATTTTAAATCAAGGTCGGGTAATTGTTGATAATAAAGATCTGACAAATAAATCTGATCATCAGCGAGCAAATTTAATTAGTAGAGTCTTTCAAGATCCTTTGCAAGGAACAGCAGCTTCTATGACTATTGCTGAGAATCTAGTTTTGGCTTTAAAGAGAGGGTCGCGCTTAGGTTTGGGTATTGGTGTAAAATCTGTTAGGCGTAAGAAATTCCAAGAGGCTTTAAGTATCTTGAATTTAGGTTTAGAGGATAGATTAGATGATAAGGTTGGATTATTATCTGGTGGGCAACGACAGGCACTTACCTTAATAATGGCAACTTTACAGAAGCCAAAGGTGTTGTTATTAGATGAACATACTGCAGCATTAGACCCAAAAACAGCTCAAAATATTATAGATATTACCCAAAAGTTAGTCAAGCATCATGATTTAACGACATTAATGGTTACCCATGATTTAGATCACGCTATAGAGTTAGGAACTAGGACTATTATGATGAATAATGGTAATATTATCTTAGATATTAATGGTGAAGAACGAGAGGAAATGACTATAGATGACTTGCTTGATAAGTTTACTAAGGTTAGTGGTCATCGACTGACTAATGATCGAATATTGTTAGCGCAATAGAATATGATTGGATACTATACAGAGTTTTATATATAGATAAACAACCCTAAAAAGAAATTTAAAATCTTATTTTTTGCCACGAATCTACACGAATAAATACCAATAAAAGATAAAGAAATTTAAAATCTTATTTTTTGCCACGAATCTACACGAATAAATACCAATAAAAGATTAAGTGAAAATATAATTATTATTTGATTTTAATTCGTGGCTAATAATTCTTTTATTTTTATTTCACTTTAAAGTTGGACATCTATAAATAATTGCTTACAAAAGCTTAATATTATCAAAGTGGTTTTAGTCTTGACAACTAAATAGCTTTATTTTAAAATATATTTAGTCTATTAAATCCGTAATAAATTGAGATAAAATATATATCATATTAACATATATGTTAATATGATATATATTTTTTTGTTAGGAGGGAAAGCTATGACAAAGGGTCAATTAGAAGCAAAAATTAGCAAAGAATTGACACAATGGGAGAAGGATTTTCTTGGTCGGGGTCCAGTTATGGTAAAGACTGATATCCTTCGAGATATGATAATTGTTGTTTTAAAGGGACTTATAACTCCTGCTGAACATAAGCTGTCTGAGACAACAGAAGGTTTATTATCTATTAAAAGAATTCGTGCTGATTTGGTGGAAGCAGGACGGGATAAATTAGGTGAAATTATCAAAGAACAGACTGGTGAAGAGGTAGTTATATTCCACAGTGATATTAGCACAGAAACTGGTGAGAGAATCATGGTCTTTAAATTATCTGCTAATTTAGAAGATAAAATAGGTTCTTAATAAAGGGATAATGGAATTTAAAGGGTGACTAAGCTTTGATAGAGCTAACTTGATTATTTTATAAACTGATAAGCATCAATTTTGCCTTTGCAAGAAAATACTTGACAAGGTGATGTTATATCGATATAATAAGGAAAGCAATTGCCGAGATAGATTAGTATATCTGTTAGTTTATATTGAAAGTAGATTTTAAAATCAGCAATAGCTGATAATAGTAATGGAAATCAAGATTGAATTTTTAATGCTATCTTGAAAAGATGTATGTTAGTTAGTCTAGTTAAGAGAGTATTATGATAACATATAAAAATAGAAAACTGACTTGACAGGCAGAAGAAAGGTATAATATACCAGTCGTATGTAGGTCAACACCAAATTAGTTAAGATTAATCTTAACTAATTTGGTGTTGACCTTTTTTTGTACATTTAAGCATAAAGTTTAATAACATTTAATAAAGGGAGGGACTGTAGGAGTATATGAACTTATAAGTATAGAATAGTTATTATTATTATTAATTTGGAAATTATAAATATAGTAAAGTCTATTAAGTCAAATTATTTCTATATCTATGTTATCATAACTTCAATTAATAAAATCATCAAGATAATTAAGAGGAGGAGTTAGTATGTCAAGTCCGAATATTTCTAAAGGTAGCAAGAGGTGGTTATATATACCTTTGGGATTGATAATCTTTATGTGTATGGGAACAGTCTACGCTTGGAGTGTATTTAGAAAACCAATAGAAGGCTTATTTAATATAGGTGCTACTGAGAGTGGCTTGCCTTATATGTTCTTTTTAGTCTTCTATGCTATAGGAATGCCGATTGCAGGAGGCCTAATAGATAAGTATGGTCCTAGAATTATGACTATAGTTGGTGGTGTATTTATTGCTACTGGTTGGATTCTTTCAGGTTTTACTTCTAATATTATCATGTTGACTATAACTTATGGAGTGATTGCAGGAACAGGAGTAGGAATAGCCTATGGTGCTCCTATGGCAGTAGCTGCAAAGTGGTTTCCTGATAAGAAAGGTCTAGCAGTAGGGTTGACCTTAGGGGGCTTTGGATTATCTCCATTTGTGACAGCACCACTAGCTAATTGGTTGGTAGCTTCCTATGGTCCTTTTGCAACCTTTAAAATTTTAGGGATTGCTTTTGCTATAATTATTACAGTTTTAGCATTGCCACTAGAGTTTCCTAAAAAAGAGTTGTTGTCAGAAGCTGATAATAACAAAGAGGTTAAGCAAGATGAGATAGACTTAGATACAAAAGAGATGGTGAAGACATCAACCTTTTATGGTTTATGGACCTGCTATGTAATTGGAACCTTAGTGGGGTTAATGGCTATTGGAATTTCAAGTCCCGTAGCTGAGGAGGTAGTAAAGCTAAGTTCTAGTACTGCTGCTTTGATGGTATCTTTCTTTGCTATCTTTAATGGTATAGGTAGACCTATTTTTGGTAGCCTCACAGATAAGCTAGATCCTAAGAAGGCAGCTATTATCTCATACAGCTTAATAATTCTAGCTTCAATTATAATGTTAAATGTAGGAGAAGGTAATACTATTTTATACGGTATCGCTTTTGCTTTGTTTTGGTTAAACCTTGGAGGATGGTTAGCTATAGCTCCTACTGCTACAGGAATATTCTTTGGTTCTAAACATTATAGTAAAAATTATGGTTTCTTATTTACCGCTTATGGCGTTGGGGCAGTATTAGGAAACTTGTTGTCTGGTAAATTAAGAGATATATTAGGGAGTTATTTATATACTTTTTATCCAACTATTGGACTTGCGGTCTTAGGGATAATCATTGCAATTTTAATGTTAAAAGAGCCTAAAATTGAAAATTAATTTTTATAAAGGATGCAGTTTTGCATCCTTTATTTTTTTATAGCTTAATTGATTATAAAATTAGAAGGTATTTCCACCAGTTTAGTATAAATACTATAATTAAGTCCTGTATGATTAATATAATTACAGGCTATGCTAGTTTAATATCTGGTGATTGTTAATGGGGATATTGAGACACTTTTAAAATTAGCGTGAGTGGGTGTGTGAGTGTGAATAAGCCCTAATAAAAAGAGATTTTACACACACTCACACTCATAGCTTACACTCGACACGGAAGTGTCGCACTATCTTTATAAAGAATCATTTTTCTACTAGCATGATGTATCATTAATAATAAGTAGTAAGAATAGAGAGAATAGTTTTAAGAAATCTTAAAAAAAGGGGGATAAAGCAATGGAAGAAGTAGTAATAGTAGGAAGTGGTATAGCTGCTATTAGTGCAATTAAGGCTATTAGAGAGTATGATCAGGAATGTAGGATTGAGTTGTTTGGAGAAGAGAGTAGCTATCCCTATAATCGGATCAAACTATCAAAGGGATTAATGGATGATATTAAGGAAGATAAGATTTTAATAGAAAGGAAAGAATGGTATGATGAGAATGATGTAGAGTTATATTTAGATACAAAAATTACTGCTATAAAGCCAGATAATAAAGAGATAGTCTTAGATAATGGTGAGCTGATCAGTTATAATAAGTTAGTGTTAGCTAATGGAGCTAGAAACGCCACTCCACCTATTAGTGGAATAGATAAAGAAGGAGTTTTTACCTTAAGAGGATTAGCAGATTCTAGAGAGATCAAAGATTATGCTGAAGATAGTAATAAAGTCTTAATTATTGGTGGAGGGGTATTGGGCCTAGAGATGGCATGGGCTCTTAGTCAAGCAGGTAAAGAGGTTATGGTAGCTGAGATATGTTCTTATTTGATGCCAGAACAGTTAGATGAAAAGGCCTGTCAAATCTTAGAAGAGAGAGTTAGAGAACATAATATTGAGCCTTTAGTGGCTACAGCTATTAAGGAGATAATCGGTCAAGATAAGGTTAAAGGCGTTGTAACTGCTGAGGGAAAAGAGGTGGAATGTGATATGGTAATTTATTCTACTGGAATTAAACCTAACTTAGACATACTAGAGGGAACAGAGATAGAGACTGACTTTGGTGTTGTTGTAAATAATAGAATGCAGACAAATTATCCTGATATTTATGCTGTTGGTGATGTATCAGAGCTAGATAATAAAGGGTTTGGGTTATGGCCAATTGCCATTGAGCAGGGCAAGATAGCAGGGTATAATATTGTAGGTGAAGATGCTAGCTATCAGCATATCATTCCAACAGTTATGCTCAATGCCTTTGGACTATCTTTATTCTCTATAGGAGATAATGATAAGCGAGATGGGATAGATACAATTTGTGAAGAGCAAGAGAATAAGTATATCAAGGTTATGATTAAGGATAGAGCTGTCATAGGTGCTATTGTAATAGGAGATATGAGTAAGTCGGCTACTTTGCGAAAGGCTATTAGTCAAGGAATAGAATTAGCTGATTTAGACTTTACTGATGTATCAGTTTCAGAGTTAATAGAGATAATAAAGAGTAAGTAGTGAACCTTGACTCTTAATATTTACTTAGGAATCATCACTTATTAATTTTGGAGGTGAAATGATGGCAGTAGTAAGCTTTTGTGAAAATAACTTTGTCCATGGGGTTGAAGAATTAATTGATAGATTAGAAGAGCTTGATGATGTTAGTGTAGAAGTTGAAGCTTGCTTGGGATTTTGTGGTGACTGTGCTATGGGACCTTTTGCTTTAGTTGATGGAGAGCTTGTGCAAGCAGAGACAGCAGATGAATTGTATCCAAGGATTAAAGAAGAAATTTAATCCTCTACCTCGTCTTATAGACGGGGTTTTTAAATCTATTATTTATGTATTGCCAAGCCTTTAAAGGCTTGACTTATCATTATCTCCTATAAGCAGATAGTGATAATAAATCATCAACTGTAACCATTTCAATACCTTTATCTTGTAATGTTTCAATAATAGTTGGAAGTGCATTAATAGTTGGCATTAGACTCTGCCCCTTTCCTCCAGCAGAGTGGAAAAGAAGAATTGCACCTTCATGAATATCTGGTAATGTTCTGGCTAGTACCTCTTCTTTGCTTTTAGCTTTCCAATCTAAAGAATCTATAGACCAATGAATTACCTTATAGCCCATATTATTAAGTTGTTCTAAAGTAGAACTATTTGCAGCACCATAAGGTGGTCTCATTAGTTCAGGTCTCTTATTGATAATTTTTCTAATAGAGTTATCTGTATCACTCATATCCTTCTCTAATTCATTTTTAGTTAGAGTATTTAGATTATTATGCTCCCAAGAATGACTAGCAATAGTATGACCTTCTTCATATATTCTCTTAACTACAGCAGGGTTCTTTTCTACCCTCTGTCCAACTAAGAAGAAAGTAGCTTTTACATTATACTTCTTCAATACATCAAGTACTTGAGGAGTATATACTGGATCTGGTCCATCATCAAAGGTTAAAGCTACCTTCATAGTATGAGGCCCTTTACGGTATATTTTTTTAATATTTTCTTTTTGTTTGGGTTTTGCTATCACAATATCATTATTATTTGTCCAATTGGTATTGCTATATTTTGTATTAAAAGAACTATTAGAGCTTTTTCTCCCATCACTAGCTACCTTATTAAAATCATAAGAATTAGAACTTGTTTTTTTATTAGTAGAAGGTAGACTTAATGCTTGTCCAGAATAAATAATATTAGGATTACTAATATTATTAACTCTAATTAAATTAGAGATTGAAGTATTGAATTTTTGTGCAATTGTAAATAAAGAGTCACCTGACTGGATTCTATAGATTTCACTAGCATAACTACTTGCAGCTAATGCAAAGATTAGTATTGTTGATAATACAAGGGCAACTATATATTGTTTGTTTTTTATCACTTTCATATACCTCCTTTTTTAATTGGCTGTGATTAGAATAACACATGTCATCTCTAATCTCAATCTGTAAATAATGGGAAGATAAATACATTTTATAGAATTTAATAACAAATAACGGAAGAATTATGGTGATTAAAAAGAAAATTAAGATTTAGTAGAGAATTTTATAATCAACTTTGAGGTTAAGTAGGTTTAAAACTTAAGCTTATACTCAGACTTAAACTTAATAATGGAAGGAGCTAGGTATATGGCAAAGGTAGTAATGGATAGAGAACTTAAAGAAGGAAGATTAATTGTAAGAGAGAATAGGTTTGTAGCTAAAGTTGATTTAAAGGGAGAGGAAGTTAGGGCTTATGTCCCAAATCCAGGGCGGATGGAGGAGTTAATGATCCCAGGGACTAAAGTCTTTGTAGCTCATTACCCTAAAGCCAATCGGAAGACTGAGTATAGTTTATTATTAGTAGAGTATAATGATAAGTTAATATCTATAGATAGCCATTTGACTAATAGGTTGGTAGAGAATGCCCTCTTAGAAGGTGATTTGCTTCAATTTAGGGGTTATGAAGAGATTAAGCCAGAGTATACTTATGGTAATAGTCGCCTAGACTTTTATTTAAGAGGAAAGGGTGAGAAATGTCTAATTGAGGTTAAGTCTGCAACTTTGGTAGAAGAAGGAGTAGCTAAATTTCCAGATGCTCCAACTAAAAGGGGGAGACGCCATTTAGATGAATTAATTAAAGCACATCAGGAAGGTTACAGGGTAGCAGTAATCTTTATCATTCAAAGGGCTGATGCCTATAAGTTTACTCCCCATCAGAGAATAGATCTAAAGTTTGCTAAGAAATTGAAGGAAGCTGCTGAAAATGGGGTAGAAATTTATGCTTATAATTGTAATATAACTACTACAGAAGTCAGTATCAACCAAACAGTAGAGGTGGATGTATAAGGTCAACTGTGATCACGCAAAATATAAAGGGTGACTATTGACAAATATCTCTTAAAGTGTTAGACTAATGGAGATAATAAATTTATTAAAAAAAAGAATAATGATACATCAAGAGTAGTGGAGGGACAGGCCCTATGAAGCTCGGCAACCACCTGTAAAGGAAAGGTGCTAATTCCTACAAGGAGATACCTTGGGAGATGTTTAGGTTCTTATTAACTCATCTCTCCTTATAGGAGGGGTTTTTTTATTTTAAATCAAACAGTTAAGGGTGAGCAGAGTACACTATACACTGTAAACTATTTATTACATATTATTTAAGGAGGTAATTAAATGAGTAAGAGATATTTATTTACATCTGAATCAGTTACAGAGGGGCATCCAGATAAAGTAGCTGATCAGATTTCTGATTCTGTATTAGATTCAATTTTACAGGAGGATCCACAGGCAAGGGTTGCTTGTGAGACTACAATAACAACAGGTATGATCTTAATTTCTGGTGAGATTTCTACCAACTGCTATGTTGATATTCCTAAAATTGCTCGTAATGTAGTTAGAGAGATTGGTTATACTCGTGCTAAGTATGGTTTTGATGCTGAAACTTGTGCAGTATTGACTTCAATTGATGAGCAGTCTCCTGATATTGCTCAAGGTGTAGATGAGGCTTTAGAGGTTAAAGAAGGAAAAGAGAGTGAAGAGATTGGTGCTGGGGATCAAGGATTAATGTTTGGCTATGCTAGTAATGAGACTGAAGAGTTGATGCCATTACCAATTACTTTAGCCCATAAATTAGCTAGACGTCTAGCTAAGGTCAGAAAAGAGGAGGTTTTGGATTACTTAAGACCTGATGGTAAGACTCAGGTAACTATTGAGTATGAAGATGATAAGCCTGTAAGGATTGATACTATTGTTATTTCAACTCAACACCATCCAGAAGTAAGTTTGGAACAGATAAGGGAAGATATGATTGAATATGTAGTTAGGCCAGTGATTGATACTAATTTATTAGATGATCAGACTAGATACTTTATCAATCCAACAGGTCGTTTTGTAATTGGTGGACCACAAGGGGATGTAGGATTGACAGGGCGCAAGATTATAGTTGATACTTATGGTGGAATGGCTCGTCATGGTGGAGGAGCTTTTTCTGGAAAGGATGCTACTAAGGTAGACCGATCTGCTGCTTATGCTGCTCGTTATGTAGCCAAAAATATTGTAGCAGCAGGTTTAGCTGATAAATGTGAGGTACAATTATCTTATGCAATCGGTGTAGCTTATCCTGTATCTATTATGGTTGATACCTTTGGGACTGCCAAGATTGAAGAGAGTAAGATTGTAGAGCTAGTAAATAAGAATTTTGATTTAAGGCCAGGAAAGATTATTGAAACTTTGGATTTACGTAAGCCCCATTATCGTCAAGTGGCTGCTTATGGTCATTTTGGTCGCAATGATTTAGATTTACCTTGGGAGAGAACTAATAAGGTAGAGCAACTAAAAGCTGATGCTAGATTATAGAAAATAAAATAGAATGAATAAAATTAACCCTAGATGGATATCCATCTAGGGTTAATTTTATATCTTATAGGCTAAATAATGATTAAGTAGTCTAGTGGCTTAGAAAGATAGCATTAAGCCTGATATTTTCAAATTATTTTATTGTTTATGAAATTTCTGTTCTATTAATAGTTTACTGACAAATTTTTTGATTTCTTCTTCAATCTCAATAGATTTAAGGTCAGAAGGTTTCTTATCCTTTAATTCAATGTTATGTTTGGCAAACCAGTTGTCTAATTTTTCTATTATATGACTATAGGTATTATCAATTATCTCTTTTATGATTTCTTCTCCATGGAGGTTATCGATAGCTTCTTCATAACCTAGGGTAATTCCATGGTGAGATACATGATAAAAGTTATTTAATATAGCCATCTCATTAGCTGGGTTTTCTTCTTTATAGACTTCATACATTAATTTTAGGAAAGTAAAAACATTATCTGAGATATTATCTATTGAAAAGCTCCTATCGTTATTATCTTTAGGGTGATTATTTGGCTTAGAGTAAGTAATTTCATGATTATCAACTCTATGCTTGAAAGAGATATCTACAAAATCATTATTATGATGTTTATTATCTCTTGCTTTGTTTTTATTATTTTTATTTTTTTTTGAATTATTCTTACTTATTTTAGCAATTTTGCTGATTGCTTTAATAGGGTTAATCTTGTCATGTTTTTCCACAATAAATCCCTCCTTTTTATGGGAGTGTTATTATTATTATCGGATAATAATAATAATTGTTAATTTTAATTAATCTTGAAGAGCTTTGATTAAATAAAGTATGCTTTAATATTAATCGATAAGCTAAGATATTTCTATTATTTTTAAATTCTACTAACTAATGTTTCTAAGCTAAGTTTATGCAAATTATCTTGAGATTATTGAAGATTTATCTGTGGGAAAAATAATAAAATCACTTGACAAAGTGATCAATTAATATTATAATTTAGATAACGATAATCATTACTAACTAAGAATTGATAAATTCCTCCCCTTAGTTAAAATGGTTTTACTTAAGTAACAAGCCTCCCTTGTTATATATAATCGTTAAAAAGCTGGTATTTCGGATGATACCAGCTTTTTTTATTTTTTGAATAATATTATGTATTTGAATTGAAAATGAGGTATTATGGATATAGTGTGACACTTTAAGTTTTAGCTACGGGTTTTAACCCGTAGTGTAACATATCACCATCACCACAGGTTGAAACCTGTGGCTAGTAAATTTATCATTATAA
>NZ_JBSQYM010000125.1:0-9178 GCF_055140805.1 Orenia sp. | reverse complement strand
AGATGTGTATAAGAGACAGATATCAGAGTGCCCTTTGACTTTAATATAGATATAAGAAGACTAAAATAAATAGATAATATATAATAAATTATATTTAAAGAATGAAATCGGTTTAATTTCTGATAAAATTAGATTAATTGAAGATTACAGAGTAATAGTTTCATACACTTAAATTTTATTAAATTGAGTAGATTGAAATATTATTCATTAGGATAACTGCTATCCTTTAATTTAGTGAGGTGAAGAAGAGTGTTAAAAGATTTCTTTGGGAAATCTAAGTATGTTACTGTTGAACGGAAGAGTAGACCCAGAAGGAGCTCGGAAGTTGAAGAATCTGGTAGAGAGGGAAAGAAAGAGATGCCAGATGATTTATGGACTAAGTGTAAAGAATGTAAAGAGATTATTTTTAATAAAAAATTGGCTGAAAACTTAAAGGTTTGTCCAAATTGTGGTAATCACTTTAGATTAACAGCTACCGAAAGAATATCTTTATTAATTGATGAAGACAAATTTGAAGAGTATGATGCTGATTTAGAAGCAACTAACCCTTTAGGCTTCCCTAACTATGAAGAGAAGGTAGAGAAGTATCAAAGAAAGACAGGTTTAAAAGATGCAGTTATTACTGGGATTGGTGATATAAATGGGCATACTGTATCTTTAGCTGCGCTAGATTCAAGATTTTTAATGGGAAGTATGAATTCAGTTGTTGGAGAAAAACTTACTCGTGCCATTGAAAGGGCTATCGATCAAAAATTACCTTTGATTATTGTTGCTGGTGGTGGAGGTGGTGCTAGGATGTATGAAGGGATGCTATCTTTAATGCAGATGGCAAAGACTAGTGCTGCTTTAAAGAGGCTTGAGCAAGCAGGGCAGTTATTTATATCTATTTTAACTGATCCAACTTATGGAGGGATTTCAGCTAGTTTTGCTTCTTTGGGTGATATTAATATTGCCGAACCAGGTGCAAAGATTGGTTTTGCTGGACCTAGAGTTATTAAACAGACAATTAATCGAGACTTACCAGAAGGATTTCAAACTGCAGAGTTTCTATTAAAGTATGGAATGATAGATAAGGTAGTTAAGAGATCTGAACTTAAAAATATATTAGGAAAAATACTAAATATCCATGAAATGGGTAGTATGAGAGGTGAAACAGATGCCTAGTAGTTACTTGGACTTTGAAAAACCTCTTGTTGAGTTAGAAGAAAAGGTTAACGAACTAAAAAGCTTTATGGAAGAGAAGGATATTGATTTAACTGAAGAATTAGAGCGTTTAAATAAAAGAGCTAAGGTTCTACAAAAGGAGATATTCTCTAGTTTAGAGCCATGGCAAATCTTACAAATAGCTCGTCATCCAGAAAGACCTACAACTTTAGACTATATTGAGTTAGTTTGTGATGAATTTATCGAACTACATGGTGATAGACAATTTAGTGATGATAAAGCCTTAATTGGTGGGATTGGAAGGATTGGAGATCTTCCAGTAACAGTTATAGGGCATCAAAAAGGAAAGACGACTAAAGACAATATTGAACGCAATTTTGGTATGGCTCATCCAGAGGGCTATAGAAAAGCATTAAGACTGATGAAACAAGCTGAAAAGTTTAATCGTCCTATTATTGCTTTAGTCAATACCCCTGGAGCTTATCCAGGTGTGGGCGCTGAAGAGAGAGGACAAGCAGAAGCTATTGCTAGAAATATGATGGAGATGGCAGGTATTACAGTGCCTATCATCGTTGTAATTATTGGTGAAGGTGGTAGTGGTGGAGCTTTAGGTATAGGTGTAGGAGATAAGGTGTTGATGTTAGAATATACTTATTATTCTGTATGTTCTCCAGAAGCTTGTGCCGCGATTTTATGGAAAGATGCTAAAGAAGCAGAGACTGCTGCTAAAGCTTTAAAGATTACTGTTAAGGATTTAATGAAGTTAGGAATTGTTGATGGGGTTGTTCCTGAACCTCCTGGAGGTGCCCATAAAGACTATCAACTTAGTGCTCAACTGTTAAGAGAAGAGATCTTAAAAGAGATTAAGAAATTAGATAAATTAAATACTGAAGAGCTGTTAGAGATAAGATATAATAAATTTAGAAATATGGGTCAGATTAAAGAAAATAGTCAAAAGATATTAAGTGAATTATAGATTTATAGATTAATTTAAAGGAGCAAGGGGGAGTATATAATGAAGAAGATTGCTGTACTAACTAGTGGAGGTGATGCACCAGGGATGAATGCTGCTGTTAGAGCAGTTGTTAGAAAGGCTATTCATGCTGGTGTAGAAGTAGTAGGTGTTAATAGGGGTTATGCTGGTGTTATTGAAGGTGATTTTGTCAAGTTAGATAAGAATTCTGTTAGTGATATTATTGATCGTGGGGGAACTTTCTTACGTTCTGCACGTTGTGATGAGTTTAGAACTCCAGAAGGTAGAGCTAAAGGTGCAGAGCAATTAAGAAAAGAAGGAATTGAAGGTTTAATAGTTATTGGTGGTGATGGTTCATTCACAGGAGCTACATTATTAACTAATGAGACTGGAATTAAAACAGTTGGTGTTCCTGCTACAATCGATAATGATATTGCTTGTACCGACGATTCTATTGGCTATGATACTGCTATGAATACTATTATTGATGCAATCACTAAAATTCGTGATACTGCTAGTTCTCATGAGAGAGCTTTTGTTATTGAAGCTATGGGAAGACATGCTGGTTTCTTAACTTTAGCAGCAGGGCTTGCTGGTGGTGCTGAAGCTATCTTAGTACCAGAGATGAAGTTTAATATTGATGAGGTTTGTAGTAATATTCAAGCTGGCTATGAAGCAGGTAAGATTCATGCAATTATCTTAGTAGCTGAAGGTGTAGAGATTGAAGGTCAAGAATTTACTACTAATAGAGATGTTAATGAAAGTAATGCCTTTATTATAGGCAAAGAACTTAATGAAAGAACTGGATTTGAAACTAGAGTTTCTATCCTAGGACATATCCAACGTGGAGGTGCTCCAACTGGTAGAGATAGATTATTGGCAAGTAGATTAGGTGCTGCTGCTGTTGATGCACTATTGGCTGGAGAGACTAATAAGATGGTTGGATTAGTACATAATAGAATAAATATTGCCGAGATTAGAGATGCAATTGAAGGCAATAAAGAGTTTGATGAAGAGTTATATCAATTAGCTAATATTTTATCTATATAATTCAAATCAATTTGAGGAGTAATTTGATTTAGAATTATAAATATAGTTAATATTTTATCTATATAATTTAAATCAATTTGAGGAGGAGTAAGTAATGAGAAGAACTAAAATTGTATGTACTATTGGACCTGCAAGTGAGTCAAGAGAGAAGTTGTCCCAATTAATGGATGCTGGGATGAATGTAGCAAGACTTAATTTTTCACATGGTGATTTTGAGGAGCATGGTGCTAGAGTAAAGAATATTAGAGAATTATCTAAAGAGAAAGGTATCCCAGTTGCAATTCTTCTAGATACTAAAGGACCTGAGATTAGAACTGGTGCTTTAAAGACTGGTAATGAGAAGGTTACTTTAGAAAAGGGTCAAGAGTTTATTTTAACTACAGAAGACATCTTGGGAGATGCAACTAAGACTTCAGTTACATATAAAGATTTACCTAAAGATATGAAGGCTGGAGATACAATCTTAATTGATGATGGTTTGATTGGATTAAAGGTTAAAGAGACTACTGATACAGATGTTATTTGTGAAGTAGTTAATGGAGGTAAGTTAGGTGGTAGAAAAGGAGTTAATCTACCAGGTGTATCTGTTAACTTACCAGCAATTACTGAAAAAGATATAGCTGATATTGAATTTGGTATTGAGCAAGGAGTAGACTTTATTGCAGCTTCTTTTGTTCGTAAGGCTTCTGATGTATTAGCGATTAAAGAGATTTTAGATAAGCATGATGCTAATATTAAGATTATTCCTAAGATTGAAAATCAAGAGGGTGTAGAAAATCTTGATGAAATCTTAGAAGTAGCTGATGGTTTAATGGTTGCTCGTGGGGACTTAGGTGTAGAAATTCCACCTGAAAATGTTCCTGCAGCACAAAAACAAATGATTAGAAAGTGTAATAAAGCTGGTAAACCAGTTATTACTGCTACACAGATGTTAGATTCTATGCAAAAAAATCCTCGTCCAACTAGAGCAGAAGCAAGTGACGTAGCTAATGCTATCTATGATGGTACAGATGCTACAATGCTTTCTGGTGAGACTGCTGCTGGAGATTATCCAGTTGAATCTGTAGCTACTATGGCTAGAATTGCTGTAGAGACAGAAAAGCAATTAGAATATTCTAGATTAATGGATAGAGATGTTTTAGAAGCAAGAAGTACTATTACTGATTCTATCAGTCATGCTACTTGCAAGAGTGCTTATGAGTTGAATGCATCTGCTATTATCACTACTACTCAATCTGGATATACTGCAAGAATGGTATCTAAATATAGACCAGAAACTCCAGTTGTTGCAGTTACTCCTGATCAAAAAGCATTTAATCAATTAATCTTATCTTGGGGAGTTAAGCCTATCTTAGCTGAGATTACTGATTCAACTGATGAAATGATTAAGGAATCTATGAACGCGGCTGTAGAAGCTGGATATGTTCAAAAAGATGATGTAGTTGTAATTACAGCAGGTACTCCTGTATCTGAACCTGGAACAACAAACTTATTAAAAATAGAAGTTGTTAAATAAATAAGTGTAATAAAAAAGTGTAAGGTCTTAAATTTAAGACCTTACACTTTTTTTATTGCTAGCAACTATTTATTTTATAATAATGGAGAATGATTATCAGTAAATTAGAATATAATGAGTATATTATATCAAAATAATATAAATATAGAAGTAAGAATAGGTACATAATAGTTAATAGGCTAAGGAATATCTGACAGAAATAGAAGAACACTCGTATATTTTCTAACAAATATAAGGCTTAGATTTGTTAGAATTATTTAAATGAAACTACTTTTAAAGGAGGGATAGATTATGAAGGAGTTCAATCACTCTAAAATGTTTGATATTATGAAAGGGGATATCCCTAAAGATATGATGAATAAGATGAAAGAAAAGGGGCTAAATCCCGATAATATGATGTATGAATTTTCTGCAGGCATATCTAATATAGAAGATTTAACTGAAAAAGAGATTGACCATAGAAAGCAGGTAGTAGACTTTACTGAAAAAGATATAGAGCTATTAAAAGAGATGAAAGATTTATTTCATGATATTGCTGATGAAGTAGTTAATCAGTTTTATGACCATATTTATGGGTTTACTTCTATGAAAAAGATTATAGATACTCATAGTACTGTTAATAGGTTAAAGGATACTCAAAAACAGTATTTCTTAGAATTGGTTGATGGAGTAGATGGTGGATATGGAGTAGAGTATTTTAAGCGTAGGTTTGCAATAGGTAAGGTTCATGACCGGATTAAATTAGGACCTAAATACTATATCGGAGGATATGCTATTTATTATAGATTTTCTATGCCAAAGATAGTTGATTATTATAGTAAGGATTTAGATAGAGCTAGTGATGCCATAATGGCTTATTTGAAGATTACTAATTTAGATATGCAAATTGCTATGGAAACATACATAGCTGCTTTTATGGAATTAGATACTGTAATAGAAACGCTTAGTGGTGCAAGTGAAAATATAATAGAAGTATCCCATGATTTAGCCAATTCTACTGATGAATTAAGTACTTCCTCTAGTGAGTTGACCAATAATGTTATAGATATTTCTGAACGTAGTCAAGAGCAAGCTGTACATGCACAAAATGCTACAAATGAGATTAGAAATTTAGCCTCTATGTCTGAAGAGGCTTCTGAGAAGATAGAAGTAGCTATTAATACTATTGAAAAGATAGCTAGTCAAACAAATTTACTGGCATTAAATGCATCAATTGAAGCAGCTAGGGCAGGGGAGCATGGTCGAGGCTTTGCAGTGGTGGCTCAAGAAATTAAGAGTTTGGCTGAAGAATCTACTAATGCTGTAGATAAGATTGGTACTATGGTCAAAGAGGTACAGGAGAATACAGTAAAAACTTCTAAAAGGACGGTTACTTTAATTGAAAATATTAGTGAAGCCTTAGAGAATAATGCTGCTGCTACCCAAGAGGCTAGTGCTTTCACTCAAGAACAGTCTGCTACAATTCATGAGATAGCTGAATCAGCTAAGGTATTGGCTAGAACTTCTCGGGATGTTCAAGGTTTAGTAGAAAAACTCCAGGATAAGATGTAATTATATATTCTTATTAAAGGCTAGGGTTTAGTTCCTAGCTTTTATTGTTTACATTGAACTTTCTTCACCTAATACATGGCTTAGATGGAGTTTTTTTGAATGTTTTAGATAAAAAATTTATTTTTCTTTTATTTTAGCTTGATTTTAGTTAAAATTATGTAGTAAAGTACTATCAAATTTAGAACTACTAACTATAATTAGAGGTTAAAGTAGCTATTGTTGATTAAGAATTACTTTAAATATTATAATGAGGTGAGAGGATAAGATGAAAGGGATAAAATATTTAGAGACTTTAAATGGTAGAGGAATTAGATTAGGATTAGATAGAATAAAGCTATTGCTTGATTATCTAGATAATCCTCAAGATAAATTAGATATTATTCATGTTGCAGGAACTAATGGGAAAGGTTCAACAACAGCAATTTTAAGCTCTGTCTATACGGAAGGTGGTTATAAAGTTGGGACATATACATCTCCACATATTACTGAATTTAATGAGAGGATTAGAATAAATAATGTCAATATCAGTAATAGAGAGTTAGAAGAATTGATAGAAGATATGAAGCCAGTAATTGATAGAGTAGCAGAGGAGTTAGAACCTCCTACATATTTTGAAGTAATAACTGCTTTGGCTTTCTTATATTATTATAGACAAGAGGTCAATTTGGTAGTATTAGAAGTGGGATTAGGCGGTAGATATGATGCTACTAATGCTATAGAGAGTAGTTTAGTGTCAATAATAACAAATGTTAGTCTTGATCATACTGATCGTTTAGGAGATGATTTAGAGAAGATAGCTTGGGAGAAGGCTGGTGTGATTAAAGAAGGACAAGTTGTAATTACAGCTACTGAAGATGATATAGTAGAAAGACAGATTGCTAAAGTGGCTAATGAGCAGGGTGCACAATTAATTAATATTAATAAGAAATTTAAATTTACTGAGCATAGAAGTGATTTGTTCTGCCAAATATTCGATTTAGAGAGCGATAAAAGAATCTATAGTCAATTGAAACTACCTTTATTAGGTAGACATCAAATTTTAAATACAGCTACTGCTATTGGAGCAATAGAAGCTATAGAGGATAGCTATCCTCTAACTATAGATGAGATTAAATCAGGAATATCAAAAGTTAAATGGCCTGGTAGAGTAGAGGTTCTTTCCTCTAATCCAACAATTATCCTTGATGGTGCTCATAACATAGCGGGTGCACAGAGCTTGTTAAAAGTACTTGATAAATTAGATTATCAAAATTTGTTTTTGGTATTAAGTATTTTAGGTGATAAGGATGTAGAGGGGATTGTTTCTAGTATTGTACCAAAAGCCACTAAGGTAATTCTAACTCAAAATAGTAGTAATAGAGTAATTGATATTGAAAGTTTAAAAGATAAGGTGGAGAGGTATAACTCAAATATTGATACTCAATTGGAATTGGAGAAGGCAATTGAAAGTGCGGTAGCTGAAGCTAAACAGGATGATTTAATTCTAATTAGTGGCTCATTATATACAGTAGCAGAAGCTAGAAGTTTTCTGCTAAGAGAAGAGAAGTAGAGTTGAGAAATCAACTCTACTTCTTTGTTATTTGTGATTACTAATAGTAGAATATAACTTGTTGTGTTCATGAGTTGAATACAAATAATTTCTCTTTATGGAGGATATTGTGACACTTTTTTGAGTTGATAGTTGATAGTGTATAGTGGATAGTTAAAAGATTAAAATCCTTATGTTTTAAGTTTTTGAACTTAACTATCCCTACGAGTCTAAAGAACAAGACTCTTCGTGTAAACCACTATCAACTATACACTATACACTATACACTAAAGTGAAAAGTATCGCAATATCCATATATTCTATCAGCCCTTCTACTAGTATAAGATGTAATTATAATAGTTAACAAGATAATCTTTACTGTTTAGTACTATTTTTTATTATAGATTTGAGTTAATTCAGATATTAAAATTTATCGGTAAAACAAGTATAAAATCTTTAATATAGTAAATATTACTAGAATGAAGGGGTTTAAAAACAAATATAACTTAAATAGGATCAAACAAAAGGTTCTTAGCTAAGAAGTTAATATAGATATTTATTGTTGCTTTTGAAGGTTAATCTCTAATTAAATATAGAAGATTATTAATAAATAATAATCTATCTGCATAGTATTCTAGTAAGTTCTTTGAATAAATTTGTTTTAATTACTTATATAATTATTTAGAGGATTAGGTCAATAAATATTAAATAAAGATTATAGAGGATTTATTTTTATTAAATTTAAAAATATAGTGAGAAGAGAAGGGGAGGAATTATGAAGAGGAATAATAAGAATTTAAAATCAGGTATGTCCTTAGCAGTGATGATAGGTTCTATGGCAATTATAGCTAGTGTTTTTGGATATTTTGTCTGTAGTTGGTTCTTAGATTATGTGACAGCTCCTGAGGAGAAGATTAAGTCAGTAGCTAATGAACAGATTGTAACTGAGGAAAAAATAGACTCTGATAATCAAGTTAATAATCGAAATCAAACAGTTTCAGCAGAGAAGGTAGAAGAAGATGATGCAGATAAAGTAGATGAGAAAGAAGCAGAGGATGCAGTTGTAAACCGAAGTATAAATCAAAATTTATATGTAGTACAGGTAGGTGCCTTTGCCAAACAGGCAAATGCTCAAGGATTGGTAGAACAATTACAAAGTAAGGGATTTACTGCTTACATTACTAGTAAAGATCCTTATAGGGTGCAGGTGGGTGCCTTTCGGACTAAAGATGCCGCAGAAGAATTGGGCTTAGAATTGAAAAATTATGGTTTTCCAACTTATATTAAACATTAAAGTTTATAGATATCCAAGTCTAAAGTGTAATAAAAGACTAAAGATCAAAAGCTAAAGATTAGCAACGAATTAACACGAATTAAAGATTAAAAGATTAATTAA
>NZ_JBSQYM010000124.1:0-9338 GCF_055140805.1 Orenia sp. | reverse complement strand
AATGATAAATTTACTAGCCACAGGTTTCAACCTGTGGTGATGATGACATGTTACACTACGGGTTAAAACCCGTAGCTAAAACTTAAAGTGTCGCAATATCTCCATAAAAAGACACTACTTATAACAAACCTAACTACTATAAATAAGAAAAATCCCTAGAGCAATAATCTCTAGGGATTGAAATAACTATATATTCTCTTTAGCTAAGTTAACTAATTCTACAAATGCATCATTATCATGGATAGCTAATTCAGATAACATCTTTCTGTTGATATCAACATTAGCTTGTTTTAAACCATAGATAAATTTGCTGTAAGAAAGTCCGTGTGGTCTTACACCAGCATTGATTCTTGTAATCCATAGTCTTCTAAAGTTTCTTTTCTTTTGTTTTCTATCTCTATAAGCATAGTTTAAAGATTTTAATACCTGCTCCGTAGCTGGTACATATAACTTACTCTTAGAACCAAAATAACCTTTAGCTAATTTTAATATCTTCTTTCTTCTTTTTCTTCTTCTATTACCTCGTGTAACTCGTGGCATTATATTTCCTCCTTAATCTTTCTCTCTATTCGTATGGTAATGCTCTTGCAATTCTTTTTTCATCTGCTTTAGCTGCTACTTCACCTTTTCTGTAGTTTCTCTTTCTCTTACTACTTTTTTTGCTCATTAAGTGCTTAGCAAAAGCTTTGGTCTTTTTGAATTTACCTGTTCCAGTCTTCTTAAATCTCTTCTTTACTGCTTTTCTTGTCTTCATTTTACCCATATCTATTTCCTCCTCTCGGTTATTTGCAACAATTACTACGAGATTACTTATCAGTTATTGGAGTAATAAACATTAACATATGTCTACCTTCCATACTTGGTCCACTAGATACTTGACCTAAATCTTTAACCTCTTCTGCAAACCTCTTCATTAAGTCATAAGCAATATCTTTATGTGCGATTTCTCTTCCTCGGAAGCGAATTCTAACCTTAACTTTATCTTTATTCTCTAAGAATCTTTTTGCCATATTAAGTTTAACATTGAAATCATGGTCTTCAATCTTTACACTCATTTGGACTTCTTTAACTTTCATAATGTTTTGATTCTTTTTAGCTTCTTTAGCTTTTTTAGCTTGCTCATATTTATACTTACCATAATCCATTATCTTACAAACTGGTGGCTTGGCTTGAGGAGCTACCTCTACCAAATCTAAAGCCTTCTCTTCAGCAATACTCAAAGCCTGTTTTAAAGGCATAATTCCTATCTGCTCACCATCATTACCAACAACTCTGATTTCGCGAGCACGAATTCGCTCATTAGTTCTTAAATCCGTACTAATTTTATATGCACCTCCTAAGATTTAAAAAAGAAAAAAGATGACCCATATGGTCATCCCGCTGACAGATTTAAACATGAAAATACCTTAATATCATAAATTAAAGCACTAATATGTCTAACTCTATTAACCCAAAGACTCTATTCTCTAGGTGAGAAGCGGATGACTTCTACTTTGTTTTCCTCTAACAGTATACTATATATTAAAAATTGTGTCAAGGAAAATTTATTAAGTTTAACTCTTATCAATAGTATATAATTTAGCCTATTAATATATGAATCAGAGAACAAAAATGTTCTCTGATTCTAAAAACTAACTATTGAATTTAAATTTATTCTTTATTCTTAATCTCTTCTACAACATCTTCTTTAAACTGCTCAACCTTAACAGCACCTCTATCACCTTCACGACGATGTCTAACAGATACTGTCTTATCTTCAGCTTCATTATCACCAACAATTAACATATAAGGAACCTGTTGGACCTGTGCTTCTCTAATCTTGTATCCAACCTTCTCTTGCCGGTCATCAACTTCAACTCTAACTCCCTCTTTAATCAATTGATCTTTAACCTGATATGCATAATCAATATGATTATCTGAAATTGGAATAACTTGCACCTGTACTGGAGCTAACCAAGTTGGCAAAGCTCCAGCATATTTTTCAATCAACATTGCTAATGTTCTTTCATAACAACCAATAGATGATCTATGAATAATAAGTGGGCGTTTTTTCTCATTATCTTTATCAATATAAGTCATATCGAATTTATCAGCTAAAGCAAAGTCGATTTGAACAGTAATTACAGTATCCTCTTTACCATGAACATTCTTAAATTGAACATCTAATTTAGGTCCATAAAATGCAGCTTCACCCTCTGCTTCTATATAATCAATCTCTAATTTATCAAGGATATTTCTCATCTGCTCTTGAGTGCTCTCCCAAGCTTTGGGATTATCAATATATTTACCTTTATTATTAGGGTCCCATTTAGAGAATCTATACCAGATATCATCTTTAATTCCTAGGGTATCCATCATGTAATTGATTAAGTCAACAACACCCCTGAACTCCTCTTCTAATTGTTCAGGAGTACAAATAATATGACCATCAGCAAGTGTAAACTGTCTTACCCGAATTAAACCATGCATCTCTCCAGAAGCTTCATTTCTAAATAATGTTGAAGTCTCAGCATACCTTACTGGAAGGTCACGATAACTTCTTTGCTTGGAATTATAGATCATAAACTGATATGGGCAAGTCATTGGACGAAGCGCTAATAAATCATCATCTTTTTCTTCCTCTCCTAGCACAAACATATCTTCTCTATAATGATCCCAATGTCCAGAAATTTTATATAAATCACTTTTTGCCATATAAGGAGTCTTAGTTAATTCATAACCTCTTCTCTCCTCTTCATCCTCTACAAACCTCTGTAAAGTTTGAATAACCTTTGCTCCTTTATGCATAATTAAAGGTAAGCCTTGCCCGATAGCAGGTGCAGTTGTAAAGTACTCTAACTGCCTTCCTAGCTTGTTATGATCACGCTGTTTAGCTTCCTCTAGTCTTTCTAAGTATTCCTCTAATTCATCCTTCTTATAAAAAGCAGTTCCATAGATTCTTTGTAACATCTTATTATTCTCATCACCTCGCCAATAAGCACCAGCTACACTTAATAGTTTAAAGGCATTATTCTTAAGCTTACCTGTTGATGGTAGATGAGGTCCACGGCATAAGTCTGTAAATTCAGCTTGAGTATATAAAGTTACAGTCTCATCATCTAGGTCTTCAATCAACTCTACCTTGTAATCTTCGCCTAGCTCCTTCATCACCTTAATTGCTTCTTCTTTAGAAACTACTTTTCTTTCAATCTCATTCTTTTCATTGATGATCTTCTTCATCTCTTTTTCTATCTTATCAAAATCTTCTTCCGATAATCTCTCTTCCAGATCAAAATCATAATAAAAACCATCATCAATTGTAGGTCCTATTGCCAACTTAACATCTTTATATAATCTCTTTACCGCTTGAGCCAAAACATGAGCAGCAGTATGACGATAAACCTCTAACCCTTCATCAGACCCAAGAGTAATCAGCTCTAAATCAACATCTTCTTCTATCTGATAAGAAACATCAACAGTCTCTCCATTAACCTTTCCTGCTATCGAAGCCCTTCCTAGTCGAGAACCGATATCAAAAGCAACATCTTTGACTGTAGTTCCTTGTTCATACCCCCGACTTGAACCATCTGGTAAAGTAACTTTTACTTGACTCATTTTTAATTCCTCCTTATATTTAGTGTGAGTGGTTAGTGCGAGTGTGAGAAAAACAACCATAAAGTAAAATTTAAGAGTGATAAAGCGACACTTTGTGTCAGTTGATAGTGGATAGTTAAAAGACTAAGAACTTCTGTTTAAATGGTTTTGAACTTAACTATCAATTATCAACTATACACTGAAGTAAAAAGCGTCTCAATATTTCCATTAAACTCCATTCTATAGTTATATGACCATATAAATAAATAACTCACACCCACACTGACACTCACACTTTTCTATTATAAAAACAAAAAAATCCCCATCTCTAAATTTAGAGACGTAGGATTCGTGGTTCCACTCTAATTAAATTTACACTACCCCTAAAGAAAATAGAGAATAGATAAATTTCACTCATTTTTAAGATAACGGCTTTTACCGGAGCACCCTAATACTAATCTTTAAGGTTCAGGTGTCAACTCAGAGGTGGTTTTCAGATAAATATTCTTAGGAGATTTCCAGCTGATAATCTCCATTCTCTGTTAAGAAAAGTTTAACTTACTCGTCCTCTTCATAGTTATTATTGTTATTAACTTATTAATAAGATTATAAATCTAATGAAATTTAATGTCAAGTTAAATTTAGAAATTAGCTACAATTAATGCTTGTCCAATTCCAACTATAAAGCCTAAAATGGCTCCTAAAACCTCAATATGCTTTAATTCCTTACTAGCAACTTCTAGTGCTAGCTCTTCTAATTCTTTCATCTCAAAATTACCAATCTCTGTTTCTACTAATTTAGCTATATCAACCTCATTTACAACCTTGTCTTTAAATTTATCCATAAGTTGATCAAGGTATGGATCTAAATCTCTATTAACCATCTCTTTTAAGAAGTTTATAATCATCACCTTAAAATTATCAGGAATAAATGGAGGTATCTTCTCTTCAGCCTTTTCATCAATTATTTTTACAATAGCCTCTTTAATATCATCTTTTACCTCTAGACCTGCTAATTCCCGTTCTAACTCTTCTTTAGGAAGTAAATCTTGTTCTACAATCTCTCCAACCTTTTTAGCCAACTCTTCACGCCTTTTTGGTAGTATTCCCTGTAATTTAAAATTTAGTAAAGGTATTTTAATAGGTTTATAGGGTTTAAAGAGTAGCTTGATAGCTAAATAATTGGTAATCCAACCGATTAATGCTCCAATAATCGGTAATAACAACAGTTTCCAAGTCATATATAATCCCCCGCCTTCTTATAAAATCAATTATAATTATACAATTTGATCTTTAATTTGACAAGGTCTTTATTCAGATTCATTCAAACTACCCATTTGACAATATTTACATCCTAAACAAATAGATATCTTATCAGTAAATACATTCTGTAAGGTCTTTAACAAGGAAATCGGCTCTTTAAAATGGAGAATAATCTCTTCTGGAGCAGAAGTAATTAAAGCACTAATCAATAAATCTTCATAATCCAATTCGCAATCGACCATATTTAAGATATGCTCATCTAAATATGTATTCTCAACAACCTTTTCATCTTCATCTAACAACTTAAAGTGACCATTATTAATCTTTACTACATGGATTAACTTATTTTTAGCCTCTTGACTATCTATAAAATACTTTAATAAGTGTATAAACTCTTCATACTCCTTTTCTACAATAAAATCTTCTACTGCTCTATCAATAGCAACTTCTAGTTCAGTTAAATAATCTCTTAATCTAAATCGAATAAAACCTTCCAGAGTAATCTCATTTGTCTCTTCTAAATAATCTAAAATCTCTAGTAAGATACGATTCTTACGTTGTATTTTAGAGATTATATCTTCTTCCTCCTTAGAGACCAAAAAATTCAATCTATCTATCGCCATCTTTAAGATATCTTTTTGTTCATTACTAGAAAAATCTCTATAGTTGCTCTTTAATATCTTCATCAATAACTCTTCTTCTAAATCATTGATTATTACATCTGATAAGACATTTGCAACATATTCTTTAAATATAGTAACAAGGTTATCTAATTCACCCTTAGCAAAAGAACATTTACAGGTAAATATACAGAGATCTCCATGACCAAACTCGTCTATTTCAATTATGATGCCATCCTCTTTTAAAAAATCTAATTCAAAGGTCAACCTCTCCTTTAGGCAATCTCTATAACGACTAGTACCTATTTCAATTATAGGCATTATACCACTCCCTTAAAAAATCAAATCTATAATATTATATGTTATTTTTAATACTTATATACTGCCATAAGAAATGGTATAAAAATTAGAAGAGATCAACCCTTTTATATTTTAAATCTTACTAATTAAATTCACTACTATCATATTTATCTAATAAAATTCATAAACTCTTTCTTTTCTCTTTTAGGTGCTTGAATTTTATCCTTTCCATTCTCAACTAACTTCATAAGCCAAGCCATATTCTGACCAAGTACTCTCATAATCTGCACCCCTTCTTTATCCTTTAAAGCTTGCCCAGGTCGTGTACCATGGATAACATTCCAGTAATTTGAAGTTGGCATCAGCATCTCTGAGTAATTAATATAATTATTCAATTGATTAAAAGTTGGCACTCCCCCTGAGCGTCTCACAGCTACAACTGTTGCCCCGACCTTATGCCTTAACATACTCCCATTAACACCTGTTACATAAAAAGCTCGATCTAAGAAAGATTTCATAGTCCCCGCGATTGCCGAATAATGTACAGGTGAACCTAAAAGTATTCCATCTGCTTCTTTCATCTTCTGAATCCACTGATTAACTTCATCCTTTGGTAGTACACATCTTTCATCTTTATTTTTAAAACATTGATTACAGTGAATACACCCTCTAATTGACTTGTTACCAACCTGAATAATCTCAGTTTCTATCCCTTCTTGAGTAAGCTCATCAGCAACTATTTTTAATGCATGGTAAGTGTTTCCTTCCTTATTAGGACTTCCATTAAAAGCTACTACTTTCATAAGTTATACCTCCAGTTATATCTAATATTTTTATCAATTTTTAAAATAATAATTTTAAACCTTAAAACTTTTCATAAAAGACAGTCTCTTTTAAAGGCTTTCTAGCTTGACTATGTCTATCAGATGATTTTTCTTCTCCTTGGGCATAACCTATAGCCAAAATATTAATAGGTTCAATATTTTCTGGAATATTAAACTCTTCTTTAATAATTTTTGGATCAAAATAACAGATCCATACACTCCCTAGCCCAAGCTCTGTAGCTTGCAACATCATATGATCAGTAACTATGCTAGCATCAATATCTGCCGTATCCATATTGTCAAAGGGTCTCTTCCAAGTCTTATCATGGTCGGCACAGACTATTATAGCTAAGGGTGCACCAAATATTTTGGACCCTTTATTGAGTTTATTTAATCCATCCTCTTGTTGTACTACAATCAAGCGCTGAGGTTGACCATTTGTAGCTGTAGGGGCAACTCTACCAGCTTCCAATATCTTAAGTAACTTCTCTTCTTCAACCTTTTTTGAGCTATATTTTCTTACAGAATATCTCTTCTTAGCCAGTTCTAAAAAATTCATAACTTTTCTCCCCTTTATATTATTTTTAATGGCTCTTCCACAACTTTTGTGAAAATTAAATTAGATTAATAACTGATATAAAGTACAAAGAGTCGATTATCAGGAGCCTGGAATCAGTGTATTAAATAAATTTAACCAATTCCAGATTCATGATTCCTAATTACTAAACTATTATAATTAGTGTTAATCACAAAGTTCATTGTTGAGCCCTTTTAATATATAACTTTATAATGAATAAACTGAAATTATTATGTAAAACTAACAAACCTACTAATAGCCTAACAAAATTACTGAAATTTTATTCACTTCAACTAACTTTAAACCAGTAAAATTAACTGTAACTTTTTTTATTACAATTAAACTAAAAAAATTACTGCATTTATAAACACTTAACTTTTATTGAAAAAATTATAAGCCCCTTACTTTGTCAATACGCTATAATTATATAGATTATATTTCTTTTTGTCAATAATTTTAAGGATAAAAAAGCATACTCTTTTGTTAGAGCATGCCCATAATTTGACCCATCTAAAATTAACATTTACCCCTTCTCAAGTAAAAAGATAGTTAACAGCTAGCTTAAACTGCTCATACATCTTAACCCCTTCAAGTTCACTCAAACTGTCAACTAAGCTCTGATAATACCATCTCTGCTTCTCATAACCTCTATTAAAGATAGTCCAGAGTTCATCACCAATCTCATCATAATCTCTAATCATACTTCTAATATTAGCTAATTTATCAGCACAAGCAATGTATTTCACATCGATATCAGCACTATCCTTCAAATAATTAATTGTATGTTCCTTTCTATCTTCCCAGGGAGTATTCTCTCTCCCTTCTAATTCTTCTGAGGCTCCTATAACTAATTTAGCTATTCTATCATTAAAGATACCTCTCAAATCCCCTTCAGTTAAATCAGTATCTTCAAGAGTATCATGTAATAAAGCAGCTGCTATTACATCTTCTTCAATATTATTTTCTTGAAGAATCATAGCAACTTCTACAGGATGTATAATATAAGGAGTCTCTTCTTTTCCTTTTCTCATATCTCCATAATGGGCTCTAGCACCTACTTCTAAAGCTTTAGCTATTAATTTATTTTTGTTTAATTTTATAATCTCAATCAACCTCCTTATTATAAAATTGACTTTATATCCCTTGTCTAGCTTATTTACTATACTTCACTAAAATAATCAATTTTCCTTTTATCATACTATTACTTTTGGATTCCAATCTTTATACTTCCACAAAAAATAAAAAAACACTCCTAATTGAGTGTTGTAATTAATGGTGGGGATAAGCGGTCTCGAACCACTGACCTCTACGATGTCAACGTAACGCTCTCCCAACTGAGCTATATCCCCATGTATTTAGTTGATAGTGTACGGTGTATAGTTTACAGTTAAAGTCTTTCACTTCTTAATGTTTTGAACTTAACTGTTCACTGTCAATTGTAAACTGTTAACTGATTTTTAGTGGTACCGAGGGTCGGACTCGAACCGACACGGGAGTTAAATCCCACCGGATTTTAAGTCCGGTGCGTCTGCCTATTCCGCCACCTCGGCATAATATTAGTTGACAGTGTATAGTGTACAGTTTACAGTTAAGACCTTAAAAGCTTTTGAACTTAACTGTCAACTATCAACTGTTAACTATTTTTAATGGAGGCGGCACCCAGATTTGAACTGGGGAGTAAAGGATTTGCAGTCCTCTGCCTTACCACTTGGCTATGCCGCCATACTTTTTTTGAAAAAATAGTTAAAGATGCGACGGTCTCGATGACCTAGCATTAAAAACTATCTTGCGTATTTAAATCAAGATTTTCGATGGAGCGAAAGACGAGATTCGAACTCGCGACCTTCTCGTTGGCAACGAGATGCTCTACCAGCTGAGCTACTTTCGCATAGTCTTGAAATGGTGGCAAAACCCGGACTTGAACCGGGGACACGAGGATTTTCAATCCTCTGCTCTACCGACTGAGCTATTTCGCCTTGAAAAGATAATTTACAATTTACAGTGTACAATTTACAATTAAGTTCAAGATCTTAATGCTCTTGATTTTAATCGTCAACTGTCAATTGTACATTGTCAATTGAATTTAAAATGGCGAGGATGACGAGACTCGAACTCGCGACCTCCGGCGTGACAGGCCGGCGTGGTAACCAACTCCACCACATCCCCACATTGATAGTTGAC
>NZ_JBSQYM010000123.1:0-9374 GCF_055140805.1 Orenia sp. | reverse complement strand
GAGAGGACTAAAGCATCTTTTATTCCCCTCTCCTGATATGAGGAGAGGGGTTAGGGGTGAGGTGGGTTTTATATTACATTCTAGAGTTGTTTATCTATAGCTCTTAAAAAGAATTCTAGAATTGGTAATATTATTTAGCGTAAACTAAGATTAAATTTTATATTTTTAATAAAATTTCAGCAGATTATATGCAGAGTATATAAGGATATAAGAATATAAGGATATAATTCCTGTATTAAATTTATTTGTTTTGATAGAACAGATAGTATTTTAGATACAGGAATTTTAATTTTTCAATTAAAATTTATCTTTCAAAAGTAGAGGATAGATTATAGCTAAAATTAGCTTCAAATAGAAGAGATGCAGATTAGCAACTAAACATGCTGCCGATAAGGTTAACAAATTAGCAGCTACTAAGGAGTGATTATTTCAAATCAAAATATTAGTGGGATTAAGTATGAATTAAACAAAAATATTAAAAGGGAGGTAGGTAAAGGATGAATGCTTTACCAAAGTTAAAAACAGGTGATTTAAAAGCGAATACATCAACTCTTCTAAAGAAGATAATCAGATATAAGTATTTTTATTTGATGTTATTGCCAGGATTATTGTATTTATTTATCTTTAAATATATTCCTATGTATGGAATACAGTTGGCTTTTAAGAAGTTTATGTTCAATAAGGGGATTACTGGTAGTCCTTGGGTTGGATTAGAGAATTTTAGGTATATATTCTCAGAAGCTGAGTTTTGGAATGCAGTTAAAAACACAGTGATAATCGCTTTTATGAAGATAGGGCTAGGTTTTTGGATTTCAGTTGTTTTAGCTATTTTAATTAGTGAATTAAGGGCTCCTAAATTCAAGAAGAAACTACAGGTAGTATATACATTTCCTCACTTCTTATCTTGGGTAATTGTATCTGGTATTGTAATTAATCTACTTAGTAATTCTGGAGCTATCAATAATTTATTGTCTATATTGGGATTTGAAAGGATATCTCCTTTGACTGATAAGGGAATATTTAGATACTTACTTATTTATTCTGAGGTATGGAAAGAAGCTGGTTGGGGGACTATTTTATATTTGGCAGCCATAACAGGAATAGATCCAACTCTATATGAAGCAGCAACAATAGATGGTGCTAATCGTTGGGAGAAGATTAAGTATATCACTTGGCCTAGTATTAAAGGTTTAGTTGTTGTTATGCTATTGTTAAGTATTGGACAGCTGATGAATGCAGGATTTATGCAGATCTTTAATATGTATAATCCTACAGTTTATGATGTTGCAGATATTATAGATACCTATGTTTACAGGATTACCTTTGAAAGGGCACCTGATTTTGGGGTCAGTACGGCAGTTGGTATGTTCAAAGGAGTTACTAATTTAATCTTATTATTGACAGCTGACAAAGTGGCCAAGAAGATGGGGCATTCTGGAATCATATAGAGGAGGTTTAAAACTATGAAAAAGAAATTTACTAAGACAGATTTAGTAATAGGTACACTTTTAACTTTGTTTGCTATTGCTATCTTGTATCCCTTTTATAATTCAATTTTAGTTTCTTTAGTACCACAAGATGTTTATGTAAAGACACCTTTTATGTTATTTCCTAAAAAGATTACATTAAGTGCTTATCAATTTGTATTTAGCTCTAAATCAATAATGAATGGATTTTTGGTAACTTTATTTGTAACAGTAGCAGGAGTAATTTATAATATGTTCTTAACTGTTACAACTGCTTATGCTTTAACTAAAGATATACCAGGAAAAAAATTAATTATGCATCTAATTATCTTTACAGTTTATTTTGGTGGTGGCTTGATTCCCTATTATTTATTAATCAAAAACATAGGGTTGATGAATAATCTTTGGGTTATGGTTCTGCCAATAGGTTTTTGGCCGATGTATATGATTATAGTTAAAACATTTTTTGAAGAGTTGCCTGAAGAATTAGAAGAGTCTGCTAAGATAGATGGGGCTAATGATTTAGTAATATTATTTAAGATTATATTACCATTGTCCTTACCAGTATTAGCTACTTTTGCTTTATATTATGGAGTAGAGCGTTGGAATGAATGGTGGCATGGAATGTTATTTATTCAAACGGCTAGTAAGCAACCTTTACAGTTAGTGTTGAGAAATATTGTACAGAGTGCTGGTGAGATGACTCAAAACTTACCTGCTGGACAAGAGAAGAAGGTCTTTGCTGAAGGTGTAAAGATGGCTAGTATTATAGTGACTATGTTCCCTGTAATGTGTTTATTCCCATTTTTACAGAGATATTTTGTAGAAGGACTTACAATAGGAGCAGTAAAGAGTTAACTTCTATTAAAATAATGGCTTTAAAAAATAATCTTTTGTATCTCTTTTGAGGTAGGAAAGATTGTTTTTTTTATAAATATAGATAATATACTATATTTAGTCAACTAATTATATTAAGCAACATACAGGAAAGCTTTTTTGGACAAATGATTTGTAAAAATATCAAGAAAGGATCTGATAAGATGAAGGAATTAAAGGTCTTTATCCAAAAATTAAAGCCTAAAGCTAATAATAGTAGAGATATTTTAGTAAATTCTTTGATGAATTTATTATCTGGTATAACTATCTTCAGACAGGTTCAGGTGGGGTTTTTAGTATTGGTATTTATCAGTTTGCTAACTGGTCAATTAGTTTGGCAGAATACTAATCAGATTAGTGATAAGATCAATAAATTACAACAAAGAGTTATACCAACTGTTAAGTTGAATTCATCAATAGCTAGAGATTCTTTCTTAAATCAGATTAATGCTTATCGGGTATATAGCAATTTGATGAGGTCAGATGATTTGGAGATTAATCCCTTAAATAATTATATTGATAATTTAAGAGAATATGTTGATGATGAAGAAATATTGATTAAACTAGATGATGTTAGAGAATTAAATAATAATTTTAAAGATGATCTTGTAGAATTAGCCGAGATTCAAGGAGACACTATTATAAAAAAGATGAAGTTGCAAAAGTTAGACAAACTTATTCTTAATATTAATTTAGCTAATTGGGATTTAAATCAAAAGAGTTGGGAGCAATTAGAGCAAGATATTCAACAGGTAATTAGTTATAATGATAATATTAAAAAAAGATTAATTATAATAGTCATCTTGAGTCTTCTAATTGGAATTACATTAGGAGTGATTATCTCTTGTGGAGTTGCTAAGTTGACTAGTATAATTAAGGAAAGAACACATGAAGCTGCTAATAAGGTAAAGTCTGTGACTGATAGATCTTTGGAGATGGAGGTGATTGCTGATGATGTAGATCAGGAGATTAGTCAGGCTTTTGCTGTGATTAAGGATTTAATTTCTGGCAATGTAGAGGTAGCTACAGCGGTAGATGAAGTATCAATATCATTGCAAGAGGTTCAAGAAGGGGTTAAACAATTATCACAACAGGCTAAGCTGATTTCCAATGCTGGTAAGGATACTTATCAAAGTATCGAGAATACCAGTAGGAAGATAGAATCAGGGACTAAAATTATTCATAAGACTGCTGATACAATGCAGGAGTTGAGAAGAAGTGCTGATAAGATAGAAAATATTTCTGATAAGATTATGCACATAACAGATCAGACCAATTTATTGGCTTTAAATGCTGCGATCGAAGCTGCAAGGGCGGGTGAGCATGGTAGAGGATTTGCTGTAGTAGCAGAAGAGATTAAGGAGTTGGCAACTGAGAGTATAGAGGCTACCAAAGAGGTTAAAGGTATTACCAAAGAGATTGAAGAGGTGGTAGAGTCTGCTGTTGCTGTAATGAGTAAGTCTAAGGATAAGTCTCAAGAGAGTATTATCGATATCTTTGATGAGATTAGTAATTTATCAAAACAAGTTAAAAATAAGATGGAAGCCGTAGTTTCATCTTCTAAGACACAAGTTATCTCTAGTGAGCAACTTAATTCAGTAGTTGAGGAGATTTCGGCTTCTAGTCAAGAGGTAGCTGCTCAGACTGAAGAGACCTTGAATTCAGCTGAAAGGATAAAAGGTTTAATGACTGAAGTAACTCATGCAATTACCAACTTATACTTTAAGATTAAAGAAGGATCCGAGGTCTCCCAAGAACAGTTGGAGGCTATCAATCAGGTAGTAGAAGCAAATCAAAGATTGAAAAAATAATTTATGATTAAGGATCAATTTAAGGAAAGTCCCTCTAACTTTAAGAAGAGTCTTTACTATTTAAAATTTCTAGGAAAAAATAAAATTTTCTATTCTACCTATATTAAAGAAGGATATAGAAAAGGCTAAATTTAAAGGTTTAAACAGTTATCAAATGGTTTTTGCGCAAATTTTTGCGCAAAAAAGCGAGCAAAAATAAGGGAAAATAGAAAAAATACTTGCATAATCTTTTGCAATATATTATAATAAGATTAAGTTAGAGGGGAATAATAAATAATTTAATAAGTGAATATTACCTTAAATAGTTTGATAAATCGAACTTGCGCAAAGTTTGCGCAAGAAAATAAAAAGTAGGAACAGGTGATAATTATGAAAGTCACTATACAAGATATAGCTGATAAGGCAGATGTATCTCCCTCTACTGTTTCAAGAGTTCTTAATAACAAAGGAAGAATTTCTGAAAAAACGGAAGAGAAGGTATTGGCTATTGCTCAACAGTTAGGTTATAAATCTAGAAACAGTAATGGTAAATCTGAGGAATCTAAAAATATAGCTATAATCTTTAATAATAAATTGAATCAAAATTTAGCACTTAACCATTTTTATAGTTATGTAATGGAAGGTGTAGAAGTAGCTTTAAAGGATTACAATTACCATCTTTTCTTCAAGACTATTACAGCAGAAGATACCATAGCAGATATTAGTAATTGGATTGATGAAAAAGAGATTGCTGGTTTAATCTTTGCTGGATATGAGATTGATAAGGATTTGATTTTAAGTGTTAAAAAGAAGGGTGTTCCAGTAGTTTTAGTTGATAATGATTTATGGGATGAGAACCTTGACTGTGTAGTCAATGATAATGTAAATGGAAGTAGAAAGATTATCAATCATTTAATAGAATTAGGGCATAAAAAGATAGCATTTTTATCAGGTCCTTTAAGTCATGTTTCATTAGATGAGAGATATATTGGATATAAACAGTCTCTTAAGCAGGCTGGAATAGAAAAGAAAAATGATTTCATCATCTTTTGTGAGCCAAGCTTTGAAATCGAAGATGGATGTGAGGCTATAAAAGAGATGTTTAGTAGAGTTGAAGTTAAGCCTACAGCAATCTTTGGAGCTAATGATAAATTAGCTATTGGAGCAATGAAGGCGGTACAAGAGTTGGGATATTCAGTTCCTAAAGATATTTCTATAGTAGGCTTTGATGATATAGATATGTCACAGCATTTACTTCCTTCATTAACGACTGTGAGAATCTTTAAAAGAGAGATGGGTCAGATGGCTGGTAAGAGGTTATATGAATTAATTAATGGGATTGCAGTAAACCCTATGAAGTTGGTTATCTCTGTAGAAACTATTATAAGGGATTCTGTTGCAGAAGTTGATGAAGAATAAGGATAGCTTACTAATAAATATTATTTTATATAAATTGCTATAAGATTATAAGGGTATAATTTTATAAGAATATAACATAAACAAGAAGTAAGTAATAAAGGACACTTTACAATTATGTTAGCTTCATATCTTATAATAACTTCACCTTTAGATAATATAGAGGTGTATGAGCTAAACAGCTTAATTCTTATTTTGTAATTATTCAATATCCCCTAAATTGCGAATGAAATATAAAATAAGAAGTGCATAAGACTATAAGAGTATAAGTCCACCTTTACTTCTATCTTAAAGAGATGGTATTAATGCTATCTTTTTAAGATAGTCATAGAAGGTGGTTTTTTATTGAATTTTTAAGTTGTAAAGTGTTAGAAGCTTTAAGTAAAATTCAAATAGGAGGTAGGAAGGAATACTATAATACTTATTAACCTTTAGGTGTAAAATCAAATTAGAGGAGGAGATTATTAATGTTTAACAGAAAAAATATGATTTTAACATTAATTGTAGTCTTAGCTATTAGTTTAGTAGGTTGTTCTGGTGCTAATAATACTGCTGATACAGGTGATAGTGCAAAACAAGAATCTGATGTTACTGAATTGACATTTTGGAGTTGGTATGCACAACAAGGTCCTGCTATTGAAGCAGTAGTCAAAGAGTTTGAAAAAGATAATCCTAAGGTTAAAGTTAAGGTGGAATACTTTGAAACAGGTGCTTACCCTGAACAGATCAAAACATCCTTTATCTCTGGAAATGCTCCAGATATTATGGGAGTAGAACCAGGTTCTGGACCAAAAGGTTTAGTAACTTTTAAAGATGCAGGAAGAGTTTTAGATTTAACTGATATTTATCAAGAGAAAGGGTGGAATGATAGATTCTATGAATCTGCTATTAAACAGTTAACCTTTGATGGTAGTATTTACAGTGTACCATTAACAGTTAATAATATGAATTTGTACTATAATAAAACACTTTTTGATGAGTTTGGTTTAAAAGCACCAAAGACCTTTGATGACTTATATAAAGTTTCTGAAGTATTAAAAGAGAATGGTATCTTACCAATTACATGGGGTAATAAGTATCAATGGACAGGAAAAGATTACTTCTTCTTATTTGCTGGACAACAAGACACTACTTTAATTAAGAAGGCTGAAAGAGGAGAGATTAAGTGGACTGATGAGCGTTTAGTTAAAGCTTTAAATACTGTAAAGAGATTAAGTAAAGATGAGGTTTATGCTCCAGGAACTAATGCGATGAGTGATTGGGATGCTATCCAGTTATTCTTCCAAGAACAAGCGGCGATGTTCTTTAGTGGAACTTGGGCTATTCCAAATATTAAGAATAATGCTCCAGAAGGATTTACTGAGCAGTTAGGATTAATACAATTTCCAATCTTCGAAAATGGACTAAATCATGTCTCTCCAGGTGGAGTTGGAATGAATGTAGCAATTAGTAAAGATACTAAGCATAAAGAGTTAGCTATTAAATTCTTAGATTACTTTACTAAGACTCAATCTCAAAAAATATTTGTTAAAGAAGCTCAATTTACTAGTCCAAATAAAGAGGCTAATGTAGATGAGATAGTTGAGAGCCACTTATTGAAGAAATTTAATGAATTCCAAGGTGATACTACTCCTCGTTCTCTTGTAAACTCTAAGATGGATGCAGAGCTTGGAGGCGGAATTCAGGCCTTAATTGAAGGAGAGATGACTGCTAAAGAAGTTCTAGAAAAGGTTGAAGCTGTAAGATAATATAATCTAATTACTATATTCCTAGTGAACTTTCACTAGGGATATAGTAGATAAGAAAGGAGTTTGACAAATATGGACAGGATAAAAAGGTTTATGGGTAAAGATGCAAAGATAGGTTATAGCTTTCTTGCTCCAGCTCTGATATTGTTTGCATTACTAAATATCTATCCCACTATTTATTCCTTTATATTGAGCTTTCATAAATGGAATGGCTTAGATCCACATATGGATTTTGTTGGAATCAGTAACTATTTGGAGATATTTAAAGATAAGATTTTCCATAAGGCGCTTTTAAATACTGCCTTCTTTTCAGTCTTTACAGTAGTTGTACAAAGTTTTTTAGCTCTTTTATTAGCTGTATTTATAGAGAATGTTAGACAGAAAAAGTTAAGAGCCTTTTTTAGAATAACATATTATTTCCCTGCTATTATCTCTCCAGTGGTTGTTGCTTTAATCTGGGGATGGATGTTCCACCCTTACAATGGAGCCTTAAACAATATTCTTAATACAACCTTCTTCTGGTTGTCAGATAAACGGACAGTAATGCCAGCTATTTTAATTGCGAACTTATGGCAATGGACTGGGTATAATGCGTTAATCTTCTCAGCTGGGTTACAGTCTGTTCCTAAAGAGATCTATGAAGCAGCTGATATTGATGGTGCAAATGCATGGAATAAATTCTGGCATGTAACTATTCCTTCATTAAAGCCTGTAGCAAGTGTTGTTATTGTAACAACCTTGATTAATGGTATTAAGGTCTTTGGTCTAGTTCAGGTTATGACTGCTGGAGGACCTAATCACTTAAGTGAAGTAATGACTACTTGGCTTTATAAGAATGCTTTTGGTTTAGGAAGGTTAGGTTATGCTTCTGCTATGGGATATGTTATGACATTTATTAGTTTTATTCTAACATTTATTTATCTAAAACAGGTCAATAAGAATGACTAAATTATTGGAAAAGGAGGAATAGTTGTGATGAAAAAGATAAAGAGTCTATTTAGTAATATGAATTATTTAGTCTTAATAATAGGAACAGTCATTACGATGTATCCAGTTTTATGGGTATTAGTCTCTTCTTTTAAAGGTAGAAGAGAGTTTGCTAAAGACTATTTCTTCCCAGCAGGGAAATGGCATTTTGAGCATTATGTCCAAGCTTGGGTAGATGGTAATTTTGGAACTTACTATTTTAATAGTATATTCGTTACCTTTTTTTCTGTAGCATTGGGTATTTTATTTGCTAGTTTAGCAGCATATGCTTTTACTCGTTTGGAATTTAAAGGGCGCAATATTATTTTTTATGCTTTTTTAGCAACAATGATGTTTCCACCTCAATTAGGATTAATTCCATTGTTCTTAATCTTTAAGAAATTACATTTATTAAATACTTATTGGGCATTGATTATACCATATACTAATGGGGCTATTCCTGTATCGATGTTCTTATTAAGAGGATACTTTAAACAGTTACCCTATGAATTGGATGAGGCGGCTATGGTTGATGGTGCAAATCACTTGACTATCTTCTTTAAGTTGATTTTGCCAATGTCTAAACCAGTACTGGCAACTACCTTTATGATGACCGCTTTGGGTACTTGGAATGAGTATCTATTAGCACTGACTTTTATTCAAGATGAAGCGTTAAAGACATTACCAGTTGGAATTATTGAATTTCAGAATCAGTTAGCTGTTAACTATCCAATGTTAATGTCAGGAAATGTACTTTCTTTCTTACCAATGGTATTAGTATTTATCTTCTTACAAAAATACTTTATCAAAGGTATTACTGGTGGTGCTTTAGATTAAATTTTGATAATTATTTATAGTAATTAATTTAGGAGGCGAAATAAATGAACAAAGTTAAAATTATAGGTAAAAGTTTAAAAAATATGCCATGGGAAGAGAAACCAGAAGGTTGTGACCAAGTTGTTTGGCGTCATTCAGCTAATCCAATTACTGATTGGAATCCGACTCCATCTGCGGCAAGAGTTTATAATAGTGCAGTAGTTCCTTTTGAGGGAGAATTTGTAGGTGTCTTTAGAATGGACCATAAGAATGGAAGAGCACATTTACACTTTGGC
>NZ_JBSQYM010000122.1:0-9380 GCF_055140805.1 Orenia sp. | reverse complement strand
CTCCTTTTAGGGTTGTCACCTAAAGGTTCTCTCATTTTTCTATTTTTATAAATGTAAATTTTACTTTAACAAATTATGGACTAAGTTAACGCACATGAATTATAAATGCTTATTAAATATTATTTTGTCAAATAATAGTATAGAGAAAGGGGGGGGATAATGAGAGTTACAATCAGAGATGTCGCTAAAGAGTGTGGGGTATCTCCTTCTACAGTATCTAGAGTTTTTAATAATAAAGAGGGAGTATCTTCTGAAACTGCAGAGAATGTATTAGCAGTAGCAGATAGATTAGGATATGAGCCAAGAAGCTATAATAAATCTGAAAAGAATACTAACTATCAAGAGAATATAGTGATTTTATTTAATAACCAATTTTCTGGAGAGGATTTTACCTTGAATCCTTTTTACGGGAATATTATAGAAGGAATAGAAGGTTTTTTGAATGAGAATAATTATAATTTGTTTCTTAAAGGCTTAACAGGTGATAAAAAAATAGATTTGCTTACTATAGATGATTTTATTAATGATGAAAAAATTGCTGGTCTACTCTTAATTGGTTCTGGAATTGATAAAGAGATTATTTTAAGAATAAAAGATAGTGAAACACCAGTAATATTGGTTGATAATGAATTATTGCATGAGAATATTGATTGTGTAGTAAATGATAATCAATCAGGGGCTAGAATGATAATGAAACATCTAATTGACTTGGGGCATAGGAGAATAGCTTTTATTGGTGGACCTTTAAATAATATACCTTTTGATGAGAGGTACGTTACTTATAAGCAAGCTTTAAAAAAAGCAGGAATAGAAAAGAATGATGACTGGATAAAATTCTGTGGACATTCAATTAAACCAGAATATGGCTATCAGATTGCAAAGAAAATCTTGAATAATAATGAGATGCCAACAGCTATTTTTGCTGCAGCCGATACTTTGGCTATGGGAGTAATCAGAGCAGCCCATGAATTAGGTTATTCACTTCCTGAGGATATATCCATAGCAGGTTTTGATGATATAAATATTTCTGCTCACATATTTCCGGCCTTAACTACAATCAAGGTCTTTAAAAGGGAGATGGGAATTGAAGCTGCTAGAAGATTGTTGCAATTAATTGATGATACATCCCTTAAACCAATTAAGATAGTAGTATCAGTAGAATTATTAGTAAGGGAATCAACTACTAAAATCAAATAATAATTCCATTTAAGATATCCTGTATTAGATCTAATACAGGATATTTTTTTATAAAATAATGATAATTATGGCTGTTGATGTCAGAAAAATCAATAATGTTTAGTAACGAAACAATAAATATATTTCCGAAAAACTATTGCGCAATTTTCTGAGTTGTGTTATAATTTTATATACAAAGAGGAAGATAATAAGTTATATAAGGGCTATATCATTTAAGGTTTTTTACATAAGCAGAATAAGTTACATAATTATAGTTATATAAAATCAGTTTATGTAAGTTACTTATGGTAGTTTTATTAAAAGTATTTTAATCATTCTTTTAATTAACTATTAATTTTATAGCTAAAATATTTCAGAATCAATTTCTAATTATAATTCTATAAGAATTGAAGTTTTTTAAGGAGGTGGTGGGGAGGGATTAAACAGAGAATAATTTGAAATTTGATAAATTTGAATATATTATAAGGTAATTAAATAAGGATGATTGTTTAGATTAAAATAAGTGATATAAGAGTTAAATAAGAGGCATAAGACTATAAGTTTATAATACCCATAAAGGATAATCTTTGATTGAATTAAGGGATATCTTTATGGGATTTTTTGTTTTATAATATAGTTGCGATGTAAAAGGAATTTAATGGATCACAATGATTATAATGAACTTATAATTTTTTGAAAATTGTAAATTTTTACAATTTGCTGACATATCGCAACTAGGAAGATATTATAAAATGGTTTTATTTATTGATCAAAGATAAATCAGTAAATATATTAAAAATAAAAACAGAAAATGAGGAGGATTTATATGAAAAAATTTTTTGTTTCTATGTTTCTTGTTTTAGTTTTAAGTGTTCCAGTATTTGCTAGTACTGTTGATGATGATGCCTTAGCAGGCGAGGTTGACGATTTAGGTGCGAGGTTAGCTGATATAGAAGCAAAACTTAGCAATAAGGTAACAAAAGATTCTAGAATCTCTATCAGTGCTTGGGGATCTGCTATTTTTGCTCCATGGGTTAAGAGTTATGATGGAGATGATAATGTGCCTTTACAGACTACAAATTGGGGTGGGAATAATGCCCGGATTGGTTGGACTATAAAAGGCGAAAGTGAAAGTGGAAACATAGGTTTTCAAGTTGATAGCAATGCTGATGGCGGAGATTTTGGTCATCAGGATCAACAGAAAGTATGGGCAAAGCCTACTGAAAACCTTACTATTGAGTTAGGACCATCAGTATTTTACGATGCTTTACGTGGTAATTCTGTTTATGGTTCATGGAACTGGTTACGTTTTGCAGATTTAGACGATGAAGATGCTATCTTTGCTCGTGCTAAAGCTGGTAAAGGAGATGCAAGCAACATACACCAAAATTCAGATCAAGATGAGGTATATGCTGGTACTATAGTTCATTATGATAATGATCAATTCCATGCATTTGCTTCCCTTGATCAGAGTAAAGGTTCATCTGCTGTATCAGAAGAATATACTACTAGCAAGATGCTTGAACGTGGTCAATATGGTCTAGGTTATGAGCTTGATGGCATCGGTATGGTTCGTGCACAGTATATAGGAAAAGCATATTTAGATGATCCAAGTGATAAAGAGCTTAAGAACTATGGTATATTCAATGCTGCACTTAAACTTGATAACCTGGCAGATGATTTCACTCTTGACGTTGGTTATTTCCATCCAACTGAGGAGTTTGGAGTAACTGGAGATAGTAAACATGGTTATAAAGGGTTAAATGCTTATGCTAAATATACTGCCATAGATTCATGGACTTTACACAGTACAGTTCAAACTAAGTTTGATAAAAAAGATAAAGATGATGACGAAGGTTTAGGTATGCAATTGGGTGTTGGAGCTGACTATAACTTCAATTTAACAGATGGTGTAATGGCTGGTAATTATACTGTTAATACAGATTTACGTTACTTCAATGAAAATTGGACTGCAAATGATAATTCTGTTGGTGCTTTAGTCGGTATTTCTAAAAACTTAAGCAATGGTAGAGTTGGTATAGGTGTAGAATACACTAGTACAAAATTTGCAGGTGAGTATAGCCCAGATGCAGAGGATTCGAAATGGACAGTTCCTATTATTGTTGAGTATTGGTTCTAATCAGTACGTAGTGTATTAATTAAGATATTATAGTCTGTTAACAGACTATAATATCTTAGAGAATAAAAAAACTTACAAACATAAGACTTATTGAAGAGTATAATTTTATTTTGAATATAAGTTAGGATATTATAAGTAGAAAGTATAAGTTTTTAAGCAATTATTTTCCATTTTGTAAAATAAAATTAAGACTTTGAGGAGATAATCATAGTTATATATTTTAAAGTGTATTTTTAAATCAAATATAATTAAATTTAAGGGGGATTTGAATGTTTAATAAAACAAAGATTACTTTATTTGTGATTTTAGCTTTGGTACTAATGTTGTTAACAGCATGTGGTGGAGCAAATGAGCAGGTAAATAATAATCAAAGCAAACCTCAAGAACAGATTAACAAGCAGACTGAAACTAAAAGCAATAATGATAAAAAATCAGTAAGTTACAGTCGTTCTGAGACTTTAGTATATGGTGGAGGTCTATGGAATGCTCCTGTAAACTGGAACCCATTAACACCTTGGCAAGAAACAACTGGTACAACAGGACTTGTTTACGAAAATCTATTTCATTATTATCCTTTAGATAACGAGTATCAGCCTTGGTTAGCAAAAAGTGGAAAATGGCTTTCTGATAAGGTTTATGAAATTAAGTTGAGAAAAGGAATTAAATGGACAGATGGTGAGCAATTTGATGCTGAAGATGTTCGCTTTACCTTTGAATTATCTAAAAACCACCCTCTTCATTATTCTAACATTTGGGACTGGTTAGAAGATGTTGAACTTGTTGATAATTATACAGTTAAGTTTACATTTAACAAGCCTCATTATCAAGAATGGAAACAGATGTTATATCAATCTCCTATAATTCCAGAACATATCTGGGGAGATATGTCTAGTGAACAACTAACATCAGTTGCGAATGAAAACCCTGTGGGAACTGGACCTTATATGGCAGGTGGAACAGGACAGGATAGAATGATTTGGATTAGAAATAATGATTGGTGGGGTAATGATGTTTTTGGACAACCAAAGCCTAAAAAACTTGTGAATCTTGTTGTACCTGGAAATAACAATGCTCTTGGAATGTTAATGAAAAAAGAATTAGACTTAAGTAATTACTTCCTTCCAGGGATTCCTCAAATTAAAGGTAATTTTGGTTTGAAAACTTGGTATAAAGGTGCTCCACATATGATTTCTGAAAATACTGCACTTTTATTTATGAATACGACAAAAGCACCATTAGATGATGCTAAGTTAAGAAGAGCGTTAGCATTTGCAATTAATTCTGAAAGTATTACTAAAAAGGTATTTGAAGAACAGGTTAGAGTAGCCAATCCAACTGGATTATTCGGTAAGGCTTGGATGGATTATTATTCAAAAGATGCTGTGAATAAATATGGTTTCTCTTATGATGCCAATAAAGCAAAAGCAATGCTTGATCAAGCAGGCTATGTAGATGCTAATGGAGATGGATGGAGAGAAAAACCAAATGGTGAAGCTTTTGAGGTGAAGATTATAGTACCAAATGGCTGGACTGATTGGATGGAATCTATTAAAATTATAGCTCAAAACTTCCAAGCAGTTGGTATTAATGCTGTACCAAGTTTTCCAGACTATTCAGTCTATATGACTCAAATTCAAGGTGGAAGTTTTGATATGGCGATCAATAACTTCTCATCTTCTAGAAGTTCTACTCCATTTAGTTATTGGAAGTGGGTTGCTAGTGATGAAATTCATGGTGAGCAGGTAACTGATGGTAACTATTCTCGTTATGATGATGATAGATTATTTAATATGATTAAGAAGTTTAACATGTTAAAATCTGATGATCCTAAGGCGATGGAGGTTGCTGCTAATATTCAAAAAAGACTTCTTGAAAAAATGCCATCAATTCCAGTTTGGTACAATGGTTTATGGGCTCAATCAACAACTGGATATTGGACAAATTGGCCAAGTGAAGATAATCCAGAAGGTTACCCATGTACATGGGCTGGAAAATGGCAATTTGGTTCTATAGAGATGTTAATTAATCTTAAGCCAGCACAATAATTAAGTTGATTATAGTGATAGACAGACCTGATTAAAATCAGGTCTGTTATATAAGAAAGGAGTGGAATTATTACTTATGGGAAAGTATCTCAGTAAAAAAGTTTTGGTTTATTTAATAACATTTTTTGTAGCAGTAACTGTCAATTGGGCTGTACCACGTTTTATGCCTGGAGATCCAATCAGTTTGTTATTAGCCCGTTTTTCTGGCATGGAAGGTGGAAGAGAGATTATTCAAAGTCAATTTGTTCAAACCTTTGGTTTTGATCAACCATTATTGGTTCAATACTTTAATTTTTGGAAATCACTCTTTGTTGGTGATTTAGGAATAAGTATCTCTTTTTTCCCAGCACCAGTAATGGATATTGTAAAGAACAATATTATTTATGACTTTATTATTTTAGTACCAGCAATTATACTAAGTTGGATAGTTGGTAATAAGTTAGGAGCTTACTCTGGTGGCAATAAGAAGATAGATAATAGAGTAATGCCTTTCTTTTATTTCTTAACTTCAGCACCTGAATTCTGGTTTTCGATGGTTCTTGTCTTTGTCTTTGGAGTGAAATTTGGCTGGTTTCCTGTTAATGGGGCTTATAGTTCTACAATGCATCCAGGCTTTAATTTCGCATTTATCTTTGATGTCTTGAAACATTGGTTCTTGCCATTTTTATCAATCTTTTTAATCCAAGTAGGTGGATGGGCAATTGGGATGAGAAATATGATTATTTATGAAAAAGTATCTAACTATTCTAGGTACATGAAGTCCCTTGGTGCTTCAGATAAATTAATTAGAAGTTATGGCTTTAGAAATGGTGTATTACCTCAGGTAACGGGATTAGCAATTAGTTTGAGTACTTTTGTTGCAGCGGCAGTCTTTGTAGAGAGGGTATTTGCCTATCCCGGTTTAGGTAATATTATGGTTAAGGCAGTTTTAAATCAGGACTTCTTTTTAATGCAAGGCTGTTTTTTGGCTATAATCACAATGGTATTAGTAGCCAATTTTATAGTTGATATTATTTATATGCTTATAGATCCACGAGTTAGATTGTCTTATTCTGAGGAGGTGTAAAACAATGCTATTAGAAAATTTCTGGAAAAATCATGAGAATTTGTATTATGTAGTTAAGAATAAAAAAGTAATGATAGGTATTTCGATTGTTGTATTTATGTTTTTGTTAGCTGTTATTGGTCCAATGTTGACCTCGTATGATTATGATGAATTTGTAAGCAACGGATTTCAAGCACCTTCAGCTGATCATTGGTTTGGGACTACTTTTATGGGTAAAGATGTCTTTACTAGGGTAACCCTTGGACTTCGTACTTCTTTGTTAGTAGGACTAATAGCTGGAGTAATTTCTACCTTTGTTGGCTGTATAATAGGTTTTTTAGCTGGTTACTATGGAGGAGTAATTGATGAAATTCTAATGGCTATGACAAATATCTTCATTGTTATCCCTAGTCTGGCTTTATTGATTATAATTTCAGCTTATTTACCTGGAGATAGAGGTATATTAATTATGAGTTTAATAATATCAGTTACAGCTTGGCCGTGGACAGCTAGAGCTGTAAGGTCTCAAACTTTAGCTATTAGAAGTCAGGATTATGTAAATCTATCAAGAATTTCATCTATCAGTGTATTACAAATTATTAAAGAGGATATAGCTGCTAATATGTTATCTTATGTCTTTATGGTATTTATACTTCAATTTAAAGGGGCAATTTTGGCAGCGGTAGGACTAGAGTTCTTAGGTCTTGGACCAACACAAGGAATTTCTTTAGGACTTGTATTACAAAATGCTCTTAACTGGAATGCAATCCAGCTAGGTATTTGGTGGTGGGCTATTCTTCCTGGACTTATATTGACTATCTTCGTTACTGCTCTTTATTTTATCAATACAGGACTTGATGAGGTCTTTAATCCACGCTTGAGGGAGATGTAATAGATGAGAGAAAATATATTAGAAGTAAAAGATTTAAAAGCATACTATAAGATATTAAAAGGTGATGTAAAGGCTGTTGATGGAGTAACTTTTAATATTAAAAGAGGAGAAATATTAGGGGTTGCTGGTGAATCTGGATGTGGAAAGAGTACTTTAGCAAGCACCTTTATCACTAGAAAGCCCCCATTACAGCATATTTCTGGGGAAGTAAATCTTCTTGGTGAAGATATAATGCAGATGAAAGAGAAGAAATTTAAAAAGATGAGGTTGAAGGATATCTCAATAATTCCTCAATATGCTCTTGATGCTTTCAGTCCAACCAAGAAGATTAGAACCTTTATTGCTGATTTGGTAAGAGAACATGGGATTAGTCCAGATAAAAAATTCTTTGCTAAGGTTGAAGAGAGATTGGATATGGTTAATTTAGATCCATCTGTACTTAATCGTTTTTCAATAGAGCTATCTGGTGGAATGAAGCAGAGAGTAATTATGGTAATTTCATCAATTTTAGATCCAGCTTTTATTATTGCTGATGAGATTACTTCAGCTTTGGATGTAAGCTCACAAAGATTTGTAGCAACTTTATTAGCCAAACTAAGAGATGAAGAAATTATTGGTTCAGCGATGTTTATCACCCATGATTTATCTATTCTTTATCAGATAGCAGATAGAATAATGGTTATGTATGCAGGTCGTATAGCAGAGATTGGGCCAACAGATGAAATCGTTAATAATCCAAAGCATCCTTATACTAAGGCATTGATTTCATCTTTACCTCAGGTTGGAGTTCAATACAAGGATAAAAAGTTAAGTGGAATTGAGGGGACACCTCCTCATTTATTAAATATTGGAGATGGCTGTAGATTTAGATTTAGATGCCCTTATGCAGAAGAAGTATGCACAAATACTCCAGTAAGAGAGAAAGTAGCTGCGGGTCATTATACGGCATGTCATAGATGGAGAGAATTGGGAAGTGATAACAATGACTAAACAAAGAGAAGAGAGTATACTTTCAGTTGAAGGTCTAACTAAGGTCTTTAAAAGTGGAATTATTAATCCTGAAACTACTATAGCTGTTAAAAATGTTTCCTTTGAAATGAAGCCAGGTACTATTCTTTCCTTGGTTGGTGAAAGTGGTAGTGGAAAGTCAACAATTGGTAAGATGATTTTGAAGCTGTTGCAACCTAGTGGGGGAAAGATATTGTATCGAGGACAGGATATAGTAGAGATAAAAAAGAAAGGTGAGCTGAAAGATTATTACACTAAGGTTCAGGGAATTTTTCAAGATCCTTTTGCTTCCTTTAATCCTTTATACAAGGTAGATAGAGCCTTTGATATGATATTTGATAGTTACTTAGATAAAAGCAATAAAGAAGAAAAAATACGTGAAGCTTTAGAGAATGTAAATCTTAACCCAAATAGAACCTTGGGTAAATTCCCACATCAATTGAGTGGTGGTCAATTACAAAGATTACTAATTGCTAGAGCATTACTGCTTGATGTTGATATTCTGGTGGCAGATGAGTTAATCAGTATGTTAGATGCTTCAACAAGAATTGGGGTTTTAAATTTATTAGTTGATATCTGTAAGAAGAACGGAATGTCAGTTCTCTTTATTACTCATGATTTGAGTTTAGGTTATTATATCAGTGATTATACCTTAATTATGTATAAGGGGCGCTTAGTAGAAAGAGGCGATACCAAAAAGATATATGATAACCCTGTTCATCCTTATACTAAAATGTTATTTACTGCTGTTCCTGATATCGGTGAAAAATGGGATAGAGATGAGGAATTCTTGCCAGAGCAGGTAATTGATGAGGTTAAAGAATTTTATAAGAATCATCGGGGAGAAGGTTTTAAAGAAGTAGAAGATAATCATAATGTTCTGTTCAGTGATATATAAACGAATTTAGAATAATATAGACAAACAACTCTAGAATGAAACAATAGAGAGATATTACGACACCTTAGGAATCGGTTATCGGTTATCAGGAATCTGTAGAACATACTGATTCCAGGTTCCTGATTCCTGACACTAAAGTTTCGTAATATTCCCATTAAATTACACTTTAGACTTGG
>NZ_JBSQYM010000121.1:0-9329 GCF_055140805.1 Orenia sp. | reverse complement strand
AGATGTGTATAAGAGACAGCTTTGTTATTTGTTTTAATTACTATTTAATTTTTGAAATTATTAAGCAAAATATCTATCTAATATACCCTTTAACATAGCAGCATGTCTAGCCTCATCTTTGGCAGACTCATTGAAGACATCATTAGCTGCATCTAGATTTTCTTCTTTTGCAGTTACAGCAGCCTTATTTTTCATTTTATTAGCACCTTGTTCACCTTGTAGCATCTTCTCAATGTTCTCCTTAGTAGAAGCAGAAATCTTACCATTTAATTCAGCAAATCTAGCTGCATGCTCAGCTTCTTCTATAGCAATTCTTTTTAATACTTCTGCTACTTCAGGATAACCTTCTCTTTGTGCTTGACGAGCCATAGCTAAATATAATCCTGTCTCTTGTGTCTCTCCTTTAAATTGTCCATCTACAACCTTTTCTAACTCTGTTCCTTTAGTTACTCCCAACTTATTTTCAACAACAAAATCCATAATTAAATTCCCCCTTATATGTACTCAACCTTTAATTAGTATTAGTAATTATTACTGATAATAGTATATTATCTTTACGGTGATTTGTCAAGAGATTAAGATAAATTAACAATGATTATTATTATCACCTATAGGGTGTAGCAAGCATCAGACAAGAGATGATACTCTAATAATCTAATCTTATCTTGGCGATGCTTAATAAAAGAGAAGATACCTTTTAGTTTAATTGAACTTATTTTATCGTTATTTAGTATATCCAAGAGTTCTTTGGGATTATTCTTAAAATTAACTATTATCACTTTATCATTAGCTTTTATTTGATTATAACTATACTCTACATTATTTTTATCATGATTAATAATCGTAAACCTTTTATTTAATTTCTGAGCTACAAAATAAGAAAATAGATAATCATCACTATCAAAAGAGAGTATAGTATCAAAGGACTTAATATCTATTCTCTCTTTTAGAAAGTCTACCATTTCATCAGCAAACTCTTTTAACTCTATAATAGTACCTTTGATATTATCTATATCTTCTACCCCCTTAAAAAAAGCTAGACCTTTTCTTAAACGCCGGTCTTTAAAATACTCTAACTTCTTCTTAACATTAGTATAACCAGAGTTATATAACCAGTCTTTCTCCTCTTCATCTATAGAGAAATCTGTAGCTCTAATCTTACCTGTAGGGATAGCTATAATATGGGATTTAGATAATTCTATCTGTCTTTGCTCATTTACTATAATAATCATCTCCATTATTGAAGATAAATAATCAATAAAGTTGTTTATCTTTTTTGCTCTATTTCCTACCTCTTCTACTAACATAAAGCCTAAACAAGGTAATCGAGAATGATTAAAGACCTTTAAAGGTAAATTATTCATAACACCACCATCAACATAAAGATTACCTTGATAACTATAGGGTACATACAAAACTGGAATACTCATTGACATTCTGACCGCTTCTGCAACTGATACATTAGGTGTATACCTTTTAGAAAAAACCTTCGACCTCTTATAATTGACATCAGAAGCTATAATATGAACATCTGTAGTAAAATCTTTAAAAGTTCTAATTCCTCTACAAGCTAATTTAGACCTAATCCACTTCAAAACACTATTACCTTGGTAGATACCATAACTTCTAGCTAATCTAATTAAAGAGAAATCATCTTTAAATTCATTAAAATCATGGTGATACATAATCCTCTTAAGTTCTTTACAACTATACCCTGCACCATAAAGTGCTGCTATAATCGCCCCTGCTGAACTACCAGCAATCCCTACAATCTCGATATCTTCTTCCTCTAATGCCTTAATTCCACCTAAATGGGCTATTCCTTTAATTCCCCCTCCACTCAATGAAAGATTAATCCTTAGTTTATTTATCTTTTACACCTCCCAGATAAACCGATTACCTTATAATCAATATATAGCTAGAAATCCTCTTTTGTTATATGTATTTATTGGAAAATATTCACTTATAGGTATGTGAATTCAAAATGAAACTTAATCGGTATATTGCGACACTTTTGAAATTAGCATGAGTGGGGGTGTGAGTGTGAGCAAACCCCAATAAAAAGAAGTTTTACACACACTCATAGCTCACACTCGACACAAAGTATCGCATTATCTATAGCGTCATAGTTAAATTTTATTCTAGATTCACCAACCTATATTACGATGATTGACATTCCCCATAAGAAAGGGGCTGTCTCAGAATAGTTTTTAAAAACTATTCTGAGACAGCCCCTTTTAAATAAAAATCTATTCAACTAGTAACTAGTTAATAAAATACTCTACTCCTGCTTTGAACAACATCTGGTCTTTCTTCCCGATAATATTCTTAGCCACATTGCTTCCAATCCATTCTGAATGCCCCATCTTACCTAAGACACGACCATCAGGGCTTGTAATTTCTTCAATAGCATAGACTGAACCATTAGGATTAAAGGCTATATCATAGATAAATTAAATTGAGTCTATATTATTTTTAATTCTGATAATCCCTATAACCATAGCAAATAACACCAAAATATTACCTTTATCAATACTACTATGTTTAAAAAAAGAATACAATAAATTTTGATTTTATCACTTAAAGTAGTTAATTTATCTGCTGTAGGAGAAAAAAATATAATTATTTTCTAAAATTTCTGGAGCCTCATTAATAATTAATTTTAGATAAACACCACCTGCTAATATTTTATATTATTATTTAAAATTTAATTTCGAATCCTCTTAATTGAATCTATATAGATTCAATTAAAGTTCTTCCTGCTCATTTATAGCTAGAATATAGTACCTAGTCTAAAGCTAAAGCTACTATTATCACCATCATCCCCTTCTGGAGCATAACCATAATCTAATCCTAATTGACCAATTGGAGTATTAAATCTAATTCCAACTCCAACCGAATAATTTAGATTATTTAGGCTAAATTTATTCTCTTCAAAGGTTCTTCCAGCATCAGCAAAAAGTACTCCAGTTACACTATTTACAATACCAATCCTATATTCTAAATTAGTTAAGAATAAGGAATCACCTTCAAAACCTTCCTGATCTTTATAATGATCATAAGAATAACCTCGAACCCCATCTAATAAGGTCTCTCTTAAATAAAATTCTCTGGTATCAGGTAAAGCTCCATTACTTCCTCCTACTTTTAGGCGGAAGGCCCAATTATTATTCTTTCCAGAGGGAATGTATCTACGAAGATCGGCATAGTATTTGCTAAAGTCTGCATCTCCTCCTAGTATACCTCCTGCTCTTTCAAAAGAAATCTCTTGGCGGGATCCATCTTTAGGGTTTAAAAAATTATCTCTAGTATCACGGATTGTCTTGAAGGTTAAACTCCGAATATTTTCATCTACATCCTTATATTCCTTTGGATTTGTTCCTTCAATCTCTTCTTTGTATTTACTATCTTCATAATTATATTTCAAGTATGCTTTGGTATTTAAAGCAATACTTCTTCCTAGTATGATACTACCACCCTTTTCTTTAACATCATTATCATTTTTATCTTCTCTGACTGTATTATATAAATTAAAGTTAAGGCTATTTTTTGTTCCAAATACCCAAGGTTGATAGAATCCCACTTCATAGGTATTTTTCTTACCACCAAATTCCCAATTTAACTTAACATTCTGTCCGCGACCAAATAGGTTCTTCTTGTCTAACTCAATCACACCTGTCATTCCAGATGCTGAACCATATCCACCACCGATGGTAAAAGTATTAGTCTTTCCTTCCTTAAGGTTGATTATTAAATCAACAGCTTGCCGATCTCCTTCAACTGCTTTATAGTCAGGTTTTACCTCCTCAAAGAAACCTAGATTATAAATATTTCTTAAATCCTTCCAAACTTGATCAATATTAAAGACTTGTCCCTCTTTTATAGAGAGCTCTCTTCTAATAATATAATCTTTAGTTTGACCATCAGTATTAATAACTATATTATTAAGTCTACCTTCATTTATAGTGATATATAATTGATCCTTTTTTTTAATTGTTAAATCTACAACTTTAGCTAAAATATATCCTTCTTCTCGATAGTACTTTTCAATTTCTTTCTTAGCCTTTTCTAATTCCTTTAAATTTAGCAGTTGACCTGCTCTAATCCCAATGACCTCTTTTAACTTCTCACTAGAAATCTTAGTATTTCCATCAATCTTTATCTGAGATAACTTGGGATTCTCAATTACCTCAAAAATTAACATAACTCCACCTTCATAATTCTTAAAAGAAACCTGTATATCAAAGAAATATCCCAAATCAAAGACAGCCTTCATATCTTCTTGTAATTGTTGATTTGATATCTCATCGCCAACCTTTGTAGTTACCTTCTTTAAAATCTCTTCATCCTTAATCTCCTTATTACCTACTACTTTAATGGCAGTAATAACATTCTTATTATCTATAGTTTCTGCCATCAATAAACCACTGTTTAATATTATCATGATTAAAGATAAGATTATTACTCCTATCTTTCTATACATAAGACAACTCTCCCCTTGCTTTAATTTCATCACAAATAATCCATAAAATTAGCTAGTTAATTTCTTCAATTTTTTGTGTCCAAGATATTGACATAGGTCCAGGAGTCGCTATACATCTTCAATTTTCAAAAAGATAACAATAATGTTCATCTGCTTTCAAAATAACTTCATCCTTTAATTTTATAGCCAATGAGATAGCATTAGTACCACAACTTTCTTCTGTAAAATACGCTCCTATGTGATTAGCTAATATTTTATTACTTGTATTGTCAAACCCCGCTATTAATATTCCGTAAGAATCAATTAATAGAAAAACACTCTCACTTAATAAATATTTTTTAGCTAAAATACTTGCTTGTTTATTAAAGGTCTCTATCAATTTGTTATTCTTTCTTTTCCTTTCATCCAATTCATAACATCTAAACCATGATTCTTTTAATAATTGTTCTTTATCCATTTCTATTTTGTCACCTCCAATCAATTTACTATTTAATACATTAAAATAAATATTTTACTTGTGAATTATATTTATACAAAAAAAAGATTTTTCCTTCCTTTTTTATCCTTAAAGAACAAAAAACGACTATGATAGATAAATCTATCATAGTCGTTTTTCAATAAATTATTTATTAAATTATTCACTATCAACTTATTAAGAAATCTCTCTTTTTCATATATTACTCCTATCTATTCTAAATAGCCAAGCCAATCGCTAACAGCTACTTCCTAAAATACTCTACTCCCGCCTTAAACAACATCTGGTCTTTCTTACCAATTATATTCTTAGCTACATTAGTTCCAATACGTTCTGAGTGTCCCATCTTACCTAAGACACGACCATCAGGGCTTGTAATTCCTTCAATAGCATAGACTGAACCATTAGGATTAAAGGCTATATTAGAGCTTGGAGTTCCAGCTAAATCTACATATTGGGTCGCCACCTGTCCATTAGCAAATAACTCTTTTGCCATCTCTTCACTAGCTACAAAGCGACCTTCTCCATGAGAAACAGGAATTGAATGAACATCGCCTACCTCTACATTGGCTAGCCATGGTGATTTATTTGAAACTATCTTTGTATTTGCTACACAAGACACATGGCGTCCGATTGTATTATAGGTTAATGTTGGTGCTTCTTCTGTTAACTCTCGTATCTCTCCATAAGGTACTAAACCTAATTTGATTAAAGCTTGGAAACCATTACAGATACCTAACATTAATCCATCTCGCTTATTTAATAGGTCCATTACCGCTTCCTTAATCTGAGGATTTCTAAAGACAGTTGCGATAAATTTACCTGAACCTTCTGGCTCATCTCCTGCACTAAACCCTCCTGCTAGCATTACTATCTGAGAACTATTGATTGACTCTGCCATAGACTCAATTGACTCTTCTATCTGTTCAGGTTTTAAGTTCTTAAATACTAGAGTCTCTACCTCTGCTCCAGCTTGCTCAAACTGTTTTGCTGTATCATATTCACAGTTTGTTCCAGGGAAGACTGGAATTAATACTTTAGGCTTAGCTACTTTAATCTTTGGTGCACAAACCTCTTCTGCTTGATATGCTTTGAACTCATACTCTTTTGACTCTTCTTCGGTCTTAGTTCGATATACCTTTTCTAAAGGAGCTTCCCAAGCAGTTATTGCTTCACCAATAGCTAGTTCAATATTATTTACTTTGATAGCCTCTTCAGCAGTTGTTCTACCTAATACTTTATACTCTACTTCTCCAAACAACTCTGCTAACTCTGTTCCTGCTTTTACTTCTAAAACAAGTGTCCCATATTCTGGAGCAAATAATTTATCTTCTGCTATTTCACCTTCAAAAGTAATACCTATCTTATTACCAAAACTCATCTTAGTTACTGCTTCAGCGATACCACCTAAAGTAATTGCTTGAGCTGCCAAGACTTTACCTGATTTAATTAATTCAGTTACTTTATTGTAAGCTGTTGTTAATTTATCGAAGTTAGGCATATCAGCTTCATCTTTCTCTACAGGGATATAAACTATCTGACTACCAGCCTCTTTAAATTCTGGTGAAATAACATCATTTACATCTACTGTATCTACTGCAAAGGATACTAAGGTAGGTGGTACATCAATCTCATTAAAGGTTCCTGACATACTATCCTTACCACCAATTGCCGGCAAGCCAAATCTCTTCTGTGCATAATAAGCTCCTAATAAAGCACTGAAAGGTTTACCCCATTTAGAATAGTCATCATTCAATCTTTCAAAGTACTCTTGGAAGGTAAATCTAATCTTCTCATAGCTTCCACCAGTAGCTACTACCTTGGCTACCGATTCAATTACTGCATATAAGGCTCCATGGAAAGGACTCCAAGTCGATAGCTTTGAATTGTAACCGTGGCTCATAATAGTACCTGTACTTGTATCTCCTTTTAACATAGGAATCTTAGCTACCATGCTTTGAGTAGGTGTTAATTGATACTTTCCTCCAAAGGGCATTAAGACAGTTCCTGCTCCAATTGAGCTATCAAATTTCTCTATTAATCCCTTTTGGCTACAGACATTAATATCTGAGATATTCTCTAGCCATTTTGCTTTTAAATCACTATCTGTTGCTAATCTAGTTTTTGTTGCTGTTTCGAAGTAGCTCTCTTCTTGAGGTTGCTTAACTATTACCTTAGTTTGCTGAGTTGCACCATTAGTATCTAAAAAGTCTCTGCTGATATTGACTATATCCTTACCTTGCCAGTTCATGATTAATCTTCTATGACCTTTGACCACTGCTACAACTGTTGCTTCTAAGTTCTCTGTCTCTGATAACTCGATAAATTCCTCTACATTCTCTTCATCTATTACTACAGCCATCCGTTCTTGAGATTCAGAGATAGCTAATTCCGTTCCATCTAATCCAGCATACTTCTTTGGTACAGCATCTAGATTAATCTCTAAAGCATCTGCTAGTTCACCAATGGCTACAGATACTCCCCCAGCTCCAAAATCATTACAGACCTTGATCATCTTACTTACCTTAGGATTTCTAAATAATCTCTGAATCTTTCGCTCTGTAGGAGGATTACCCTTCTGTACTTCTGCTCCGCACTCTTCAATTGATTCTTCTGTATGGGCTTTTGATGAACCTGTAGCACCACCACAACCATCACGACCAGTCTGTCCACCTAACAAGATAATGATATCTCCTGGCTCAGCACTTCCTCTAACTACATTCTCTTTAGGCGCTGCTGCCACTACTGCACCTATCTCCATATGCTTAGCTAGATATCTTTCATCATAAATCTCCTGTACCATTCCTGTCGCTAATCCGATCTGGTTTCCATAAGAACTATAGCCATGAGAAGCCTCTTGTGCTATCTTCTTTTGGGGTAACTTCCCTGGAATTGTCTCCTCAATTGGAGTTCTTGGATCTCCACCTCCTGTGATTCTCATCGCTTGATAGACATAAGAACGACCTGATAATGGGTCACGGATTGCTCCACCTAAGCAGGTTGCTGCTCCACCAAAAGGCTCAATCTCTGTAGGATGGTTATGGGTTTCATTCTTAAACATTACTAACCATTCCTCTTCTTCTCCATCTACATCTACTGGTACAACTATACTAGCTGCATTGACTTCATCAGAAATCTCTAAGTCTTCTAATTTACCGTCTTTTCTTAACTCTTTCATCCCCATCAAAGCTATATCCATTAAACAGATATCCTTCTCTCTACCTTCATAGACTACTTCTCTTCCTGCTAAATACTCTGCATAAGCTTCAGCAATTGGTTTAGTATACTTACCCTCTTCTATCTCTACATCCTCTATCTTGGTTAAGAAGGTTGTATGGCGACAATGATCTGACCAGTAAGTATCTAATAATCTGATCTCTGTAATTGTAGGATTTCTCTTTTCTGTATCTTTAAAGTAGTTCTGAGTATGGAGTAAATCCTCTTTACTCATAGCTAGCCCTAATTCTGCTAATAAGTTCTCTATACCTGCTTTGTCAGCTTCAATAAATCCATCAATTGTTTCTACCTCTGTTGGTACTTCATACTTCATCTCCAAAGTCTCTGGCTTTGCCAAATCTGCTTCTCTAGAATCAACAGGATTGATATAATACTCTTTAATCTTTTCTACCTCTTCTGCTGTTAACTCTCCCTTTAAAACAATCACTCTAGCAGCTCTTACTATCGGCTTTTCATCATTATTTAAGATCTGTATGCACTGCTCTGCTGAATCTGCTCGCTGGTCATATTGTCCTGGTAAATATTCTACTCCAAAAGCAGTTTCTGATTCAGCTAACTCTAATTCTTCTTCAACCAACTTATCCACTGTTGGCTCTGATAAAATTGTAGTACAAGCCTGCTGATAGGCTTCTTCAGATATCTTAGCAATATCGTACCTATTAATAACTCTGACATCCTCTAAATTATCTAACTGTAAACTCTCCTTAAAGTCGGCTAATAATTGCTTAGCCTCTACATTATAACCTTCTTTCTTCTCTACATAGACTCTTCTGATTTGCGACATAGTGGAGCCTCCCTTGTATAGTATAAGTGCCAGTGTGAGGAATGAGTGTGAGTAAAACAAAAATTCTAATAATTTTAACTTTATCCTAAGCACACACTCACTCGCACTAACACTTTATATTTTTTAACTTTCTATTTAAAGTATAATATGATATCATTAAGTAGTAAAATTAATAATTCTAATATTATTAATTAGTATTGGTTATATATAAAGATTAATTATAAATTTTATTTTTGAAAAATCAAAGGTCAAAATCATACGCGTTAACTTAAGCCGAATTTTGACAATTAGTCAATGGAATAGTATATTCCATCAATCTGTCTAAAGTTGTTTTTCGCTTACGTTTCTCA
>NZ_JBSQYM010000120.1:0-9348 GCF_055140805.1 Orenia sp. | reverse complement strand
AGATGTGTATAAGAGACAGGCAAAAAACCTCCATATGGAGGTTTTTTAGCTGTCTCAGAATAGTTTTTAAAAACTATTCTGAGACAGCCCCTTAGATTCTACTCATCTAGCTCTTCCCATTTATTTCCTCTATCCTCTTGACCACCTTCTATCAATTCTATAAATTCATTCACAAGTTCAGGGTCATACTTAACCCCTGCACCTTCTTCTAATGTTTTAATTGCTCTTTCTTTAGAAACCGCTTTTCTATAAGGTCTACCATTAACCATTACATCATAAGCATCAATAATCCTCAAAATCCTAGATAATAATGGTATCTCCTTTCCCTTTAATCCTATAGGATATCCACTACCATCCCAATTCTCATGGTGATAAAGAATAAGTTCAGAGATTGGATTTAAAATCTTAAAGTTTTTAGCTATATTATAACCAGCCTCAATATGCTTGTCTAGCTCTTCTAAATCTCCTTTATTTAACTCTCCTCTCTTATGCAAGACTCCCGATGAAACTGTTAATCTACCTATGTCATGAAATTCTGCTAATAAAAATAATTTATTGATTAAATTATCGGACAAGCCTAGCTTATTTGCAAATTTAAGGGAGAGTTCTCTAACTCTAACTAAATGTTCCTCTTCCTCATATCCATTATTTAGAAATCTCTCTATCAAAGAAGCTAAGATAGGATTGTTAATATTGTTCTTTTCTTCTGATTTCTGCTTATACATTCTATTCTCTGCCTCATTAAACACATCTTCAACTTTATCTTGAAGAGTATATTTAGTAGCAGCCCCCAAAGCAATATTTGGAGAGAAAGGTGCTAAATCATATTCCAAACAATTACTCTTAATTCTGTCAATAATTATTTGAGCCTCTTTTACATCAGTATTGGGAAGAAGAGCACAAAACTCATCTCCTCCCCAACGAATAACCACATCTTGACCTCTAATAGAATCCTTTAAGATCCTAGCTGATGTTTTTAAAAGCCTGTCCCCTGCTTCATGACCAAAGACATCATTGGCCAGTTTTAAGCCATTTAAATCAGCGACCATTATACTTAGAGGTAAATTTTCTTCTCTATCTAACTTAGGCAAGATATATTCATAATACCTTCTATTATATAACCCAGTTAAAGAATCATAATAGGTCATACTCCTAATCTTCTCTTCTGTCATCTTATGAGCAGTAATATCAGAAGCCGAACAGATAAGATAATCTATTTGCCCTAAATTATTCAATCTTGGAGTTCTAGTTACAGCTAAAATTCTATCTTGACCATCTTTATCTTTATATATCTCTTCTGTATAAATCTCTATCTTTTCTCTAAATACTCTCCTATTATACTTAATAGATCTTTCTGCTTCTTCTTTAGTATAGATATTATAGACATTCTGATCTTCTATCTCATCTTTACTCTTATTTATAAATTCTGCATGGGCTTTATTTACTAAACCATAAGTATCTTCATTCTTAAAGGTCCAAACATGTATATTTATATCTTCTAGCAGAACATTCTGTCCTCTTAATTTTTTAACCAAATCTTCTTTATCTTCTAAAGTATCTTTATAAACCCCATAAAGTTTGAACAAAAAGAAAAACAATACTAAATTAATTATAAACAACAAATTCATTATAATATTTAATAATACTTCATTCTCTAAATAAAACCGATATATGTCACCTATTACTCCACTTATATTATTCGAAATTAGCAGTTCTTCGCCAAATACAGCTTCTCCAGAAAAAAAAGAGTAGCTTAATATTATACATAAAAGAACAACTACAATCTCTTTTATATTTCTGCTCATAGGTCACCTCATTTTGTAGTGAAAATACTTTTATTTTATTATGTTATATACTATTATACCATATATCATCTATAAACCCTATATTAATACTGCTTATTAATTATTAATAATAACAACCTCCTATTAAATTGTCAACAACCCCAATAAATGTATATGTATATTAAATTAAAAACAGCCTACTAATGTAGACTGTTTTTCCTTCTAATAACTCTTCTTTTTTAATACAAAACATTAGAATATTATACCTGCTTTAAATATCCTTCAATAAATTCATCTAAGTCTCCATCCATCACATCACTAGTCCTACCTGTTTCTACACTAGTTCGGTGATCTTTGACCATCTGATAAGGATGGAAGACATAAGAACGAATCTGACTACCCCAGGCAATCTCCTTATGCTCACCACGAATCTCATCTAGCTTTTCAGCTTCTTTCTCTTGCATATATTCAAATAACTTGGCTTTCAAAATCTTCATAGCACTCTCTTTATTCTTATGTTGAGAACGCTCATTCTGACATTGAGCTACAATTCCTGTAGGAATATGAGTAATTCTTACAGCAGAATCAGTCGTATTAACATGCTGTCCCCCTGCACCACTAGCACGATATGTATCAATTTTTAAATCACCGGGATCAATTTCAATCTCAATTTCATCGTCAATCTCAGGCATAATATCTACTGAGGCAAAAGAAGTATGCCTTCTTCCTGAAGCATCAAAGGGAGATATTCTGACTAGACGGTGAACCCCTTTTTCAGACTTTAAATATCCATAGGCATAAGGACCTGTTATTTGTAAAGTTACACTCTTAATCCCAGCTTCATCACCAGCCATAAACTCTAAAGTCTGTACTTTATAACCATGCTGTTCTGCCCAGCGAGTATACATTCTTAATAGCATCTCAGCCCAATCTTGAGATTCAGTTCCTCCAGCCCCAGGGTTAATAGATAGTAAAGCATTACTCTCATCGTATTCACCAGATAATAGGGTTTTTAACTCTAATTTTTCTAAATCTTTCTCTAATTTTAGAGTTCTCTTTTGAACTTCTTCAATTACACCTTTATCATTTTCTTCTACTGCCAACTCCAATAATAATATCAGTTCTTCACTCTCATTGTTGAGTTGATCAAAATCACTTACTTTTCCTTTAACACCACTCAACCTCTGGGCAACTTTTTGGGCATTATCACTATCATTCCAAAAATTAGGATCAGCCATTTCAGTCTCCAATTCATTTTTTTTAGTAACTAAAGCATTATAGTCAAAGAGACTCCCTCAAATCTGCTAATTTTTCTGTAATAACTTCTAATCTAGAGTTTAATTCATTCTCCAACATCAAACCACTCCCTTTGTATATAGTTTGAGTGTCAGTGTGAGTGTGAGCAGTAAGAACAATAATTAGTAAAAACTTCTTACTCAATACTCTTCACTCGTCACTTGTCACTGCTTTATTTATTTATACAACACTTCTTATACTTCTTACCACTTCCACAAGGACAAGGATCATTTCTACCTGGCTCCTCACTTTTAACAATCGGTTTTAACTTAACCTCATCTTCTTGTTGACCTTGACCTTGAACTGATGGACGTACAGTATCATAAGCTGTCATTAAAGGCCCATGACCATAATCAAAGCTTCTATCATCCTCTACACTATCACTTCTTACCACTTCGATAGCAAATAAATATTTAATAATATCTTCTCTAATCCAAGAACTCATCTGTTTAAACATCTCAAAGCTTTCAAATTTATATTCAACTAAAGGATCTCGCTGTCCATAAGCTCTAAGACCAATTCCTTGGCGTAAGTCATCAATTGCATGAAGATGATCCATCCATTTTTGATCGATAATCTTAAGCATAACTACTTTTTCTAGTTCTTTCATGCCATCATTACCTAGCTCTGCTCTTCTTGCTTGATAAGCAGTAGTAAACTTATCTAATAACTTATCTTTAATCTCTTCTCTGCTTAACCTTAGCAATTTATCTGCAGATAAATCTAAACCTTTTAATTGATTAGCTAAATAATTGATTAGCCCCTCTAAATCCCATTCATCAGGGTGTACTTTATCATTTATATAAATATCTAAAATCTCATCTAACCATTGCTCCGCCATTCCAAAGATTATTTCTTCTAAATCCTTTCCTTCTAAGACCTTACGTCGCTGATTATAGATAACCTGTCTCTGTTTATTTAATACATCATCATACTCTAAGATACTTTTTCTGATTTCAAAGTTACGAGACTCTACCCTATTTTGAGCATTGGCAATAGATTTAGTAATCAAATTATGCTCGATAGGTTGGTCATCCTCTAGTCCTAAAGTATTCATCACCCCTGCAATTTTGTCAGAACCAAATAATCTCATCAAGTCATCTTCTAATGATACATAGAAGCGAGAAGAACCTGGATCTCCCTGTCTTCCTGAACGACCTCTTAACTGATTATCAATCCGCCTACTCTCATGACGTTCTGTACCAACTACATGAAGTCCTCCTAAATTATCAACTCCATCACCTAAAACAATATCAGTACCACGACCAGCCATATTGGTAGCAATAGTAATAGCACCCCGTTGACCTGCTCTTTTTACAATCTCAGCCTCTCGTTCATGGTATTTGGCATTTAATACTTCATGGGGAACATGGGCTTGCTTTAATCTTCTGCTGAGTTCTTCAGATTTCTCAATTGAGACAGTACCAACCAATACAGGCTGATCTTTCTTATATCTCTCTTTAATATCTGCTACTACAGCATTGAATTTAGCATCTTCAGTCTTATAGATTACATCAGGCAAATCCTCTCGAGCTACTGGTTCATTTGTTGGAATAACCACTACTTCCAAATCATAAATCTCTTCAAATTCAGTCTCTTCCGTAGCGGCAGTACCTGTCATACCTGCTAATTTATCATACATTCTAAAGTAATTCTGGAAAGTAATACTAGCAAGGGTTTGACTCTCCTTTTGAATATCTACTCCTTCTTTAGCTTCAATCGCTTGATGAAGACCTTCACTATAACGGCGTCCAGACATCAAACGTCCAGTAAATTCATCAACAATATGTACTTCTCCATCTTTAACGATATAGTCTTTATCCCTCTTCATTAACTCTTTAGCTCTTAGAGCTTGATTGATATGGTGTAAATAATCCATATACTGATTATCATATAAGTTATCTATACCTAAAACACCTTCTACCTTATCATTTCCCTTATCAGTCAAGGTAATTGAGCTAGCCTTCTCATCTACTGTATAATGCTCTTCAATAGTTAACTTCTTAGCTATCTCAGCAAATTTATAATATAAGGCTGGAGATTGCTGTGTAGGTCCAGAGATAATCAATGGAGTACGAGCTTCATCAATTAAGATACTATCAACCTCATCGACAATACAATAGTGTAGCTCTCTTTGAACTAAATGTTCATCATTAATAGCCATATTATCCCTCAAATAATCAAAACCAAATTGATTATTTGTTCCATAGGTGATATCAGCTTGATATGCCTGCTTTCGTTCATCATAATCCATATCCTCTAAAACTAGTCCAACTTCCAAACCTAAAAACTCATAAATCTGTCCCATCCATTCGCTATCACGCTCAGCAAGATAATCATTTACAGTAATGGCATGGACACCTTTGCCTGTCAGTGCATTAAGGTAAACCGGTAAGGTAGCTACCAAAGTCTTACCTTCTCCAGTCTTCATTTCAGCAATCTTACCTTGGTGTAAGACAATACCACCAATTAGCTGTACATCATAATGGCGCATACCAGTAGTTCTTTTAGATGCTTCTCTTACTACTGCAAAGGCTTCAGGCAGAAGATCATCTAAGCTTTCCCCTTGTACTAATCTAGCTTTAAACTCATCAGTCTTTTCCTTCAATTCTAAATCTGTTAAAGAGCTAACCTCTGCCTCTAGATTATTAATCTCTTCTACTATAGGCTCTAATTTTCTTAGTTTCTTCTCATTTGGGTCAGTAAATAGCTTCTTTAAAAGTTTAAACATATATATGAATTCACCTCTCTAAATAATTTACACAAATCTTAAAAGTTTATTATAATCATATTTTATCTTATAAATGCATAAATTCAAAATGAAATTTTAGATAAAAAATTAAGATATAGTAACCCAACTTTAGAGTCCCGAATCTATGATTATCAACTCTAAATATACTTATTCTCATTTTAACTATACACCATTAACAATATACTGTCAACTAATTCAGGTTGACTATCTTATTTCATGGTTACTATTGAAGAGATAAAGAAAAAAGGCTAGCTATTAATAGCTAGCCCTTCTTGATTATATACCTTAAAATGTCGGTTCAATTAAACCATAGTTTCCATCATTTCTTTTATAAACCACATTAACCTCTTCTGTCTTAGCATTTGAGAATACAAAGAAATCATGGTGCAATAAATCCATTTGCATAACTGCTTCCTCTATATACATAGGTTTGATAGCAAATTTTTTGGTTTTAACAACCTTACTTTCATTCTCTTCATCATCAGTATCATCTTCTATATTTAAGATATCTTCCTTATTAATTCCTTTTATCTTACGATTAATCTTAGTTTTATATTTGCGGATTTGACCCTCTAACTTTGAAACTACTCCATCTATAGAAGTATACATATCATCTGTCTTATCTTCAGCTCTTAAAATAAGCCCATCTACAAACAGGGTTACCTCTACAATATGTCGCCCTCTCTCAACCTCTAAAGATACTTGAGCTTCTATAACATCATCATACTCAAAATACTTTCTAACTTTACCAATCTTATCTTCAGCATAATCTCTCAAAGAATCTGTTATCTCTATGTTTTTACCTCTAACAATAAATTTCATTACTAGACCAACTCCTTCCAAGATAATCTGGTTAATCTATTTATATAATTCTATCTTTTATTGAGGTATTCCTTCTTTTTATTCTATTTATTTTTAATTTTTAAGAAAAAAATTTAACCCTTCAAAAAATACTAAAGACCCCAGATTAATCTGGGGTCACACATAATGCTCTAATTAACTATGTATAAATTAAAGCTTAACTACATTATCAGCTTGAGGTCCTCTTTCTCCCTCAACAATTTCAAATTCAACAGCTTGACCTTCTTCTAAGCTTTTGAACCCGTCTCCTTGAATTGCAGAGAAGTGTACAAATACGTCATCTCCACCTTCTCTTTCGATAAATCCATAACCTTTTTCATTGTCAAACCATTTTACGTTTCCTTCTAATCTCATTCTTGCATTCCTCCTAAAAAATTGCTAAAAAAATTCTAGTGATTTTATCACTTTCCAGCTAAAACTATAACATAATACACAAAAATTGTCAACAATATAGAGTAAAGATTTAAGATTAAGTTTAAGTTTAAATATCAAACTTCCTTATAGTTTTACTTAAACTCGACCTTAGACCCATACTATATCATTTATAATACCTTAGCTAAAAATTCTTTAGTTCTCTCTTCTTGAGGATTAGTAAATATCTGTTCAGGATCCCCTTCTTCCACTACTATACCGTGGTCCATAAATAATACTCTATCTCCTACCTCCCGAGCAAAGCCCATCTCATGGGTTACAACTACCATAGTCATTCCTTCATTGGCTAAATCCTTCATAACTCCTAATACCTCTCCTACCATCTCTGGGTCTAAAGCAGAGGTAGGTTCATCAAATAACATTACCTTTGGTTGCATTGCTAAAGCCCTAGCAATAGCAATTCTCTGCTTCTGTCCCCCAGATAATTGACTTGGATAAGTAGTAGCTTTATCTTTTAGACCAACCTTCTCTAATAGTTCATAGGCTATCTTTTCTGCTTCTTTTCTACTAATCCCTTTGACCTTAATAGGAGCTAAGGTTATATTATCTAAAACTGTTTTATGAGGAAAGAGATTAAAATGTTGAAATACCATCCCTGTCTCTTGACGAATTGAATCAATATCTGCCTGAGGTGAATTAATCTGTTGCCCTTCAATATAGACTTTTCCTGCTGTAATCTCCTCTAAGAGGTTTAAGCATCTTAAGAAGGTACTCTTTCCAGAGCCACTTGGTCCAATCACAACAACAACTTCTCCTTGCTTTACTTCTTCATCAATCCCCTTTAAAACTTCTAATTCTCCAAAGCTTTTGTGCAAATCTTCTATCTTAATCACTGATGCTTAACCTCCTTTCAGCATAATTAACTAATCTTGTCATAATAAAGGTCATTACAAAATACAATACCGCAACCGCTGCAAAAATTAAGAAAGATTCATAGGTTCTACTAATAATTAATCGCCCTTGTCTAGTTAAATCCTTAACAGCAATTACCGATACTAAAGAGGAATCCTTTAAAAGAGCAATAAATTCATTACCTAAAGGTGGAATCACTCTTTTGATAGCCTGAGGCAAGATTACATATTGCATAGCTTGGGAAGAGCTCATTCCTACTGAGCGAGCTGCTTCCATCTGCCCTTTATCAATAGAGTTAATTCCAGAACGTACTACCTCCCCTACATAAGCACCACTATTCAATCCCAATCCTAAAATAGCAGCTAAATAAGCATTAATATCTATTCCTAGATTTGGTAATCCAAAATATAATAAAAAGAGTTGCACCAATAATGGAGTCCCTCTAAAAAACTCAATATAAGCCTTAGCAATACCATTAAAGGCTTTATTCTGGGACACCCTTGCTAGTCCTAATATTGTACCTAAAATAATACCGATTACTACAGCAAATGTAGTTAATTCTATAGTCATAAAAGCCCCTTTTAGCAAAAAGGGAAGTGACTCTTTTAAAATCTCTATCTTATCAGCTAACAATCAATCACACATCCTTTCTCTTTTATTTTCCCTAATTAATTAAACCATTTGGCATAGATTTTATCTTTTCTAAAAGCAATGCCATAGTACTCTTAGTAATTTTCATCGCAGCAATTACCATATCAAATTTTCCTGTCTTCAAACTGGGAATTAAGCCATCTCTGTAGCAATAGCTTTAGCAATATCAATATCAAATTCTATTATCTCATCATTCTCATCATGATATTCAAAAGGTCTATAAGAAGCTTCTGTTCCAATTAGCAATTTAGCTCTTTTTTGCATCTGATTAAAGGTATTAACCTTCTTATTATTACCACAAGCAACAACTCCTAAAATCAAAGACAAACTTAATAAAGTCAGTAATAATAGCATATTTATTCTCTTCACTTATTTGTTCCTCTTTGTTATTTTCGTTATAATTATACATCAACTAGTTTATTTATGCAATGCTTTATTAAAATTATTATTATAGTCATCCAACTTTAGAATGAAACAACAGAAAGATAGTGTGACACTTTTAGGAATCTGGAATCAGTAGTCAGGAATAAGTTATAAACACTGGTTCCAGATTCCTGATTACCAACATGAAAGTATCGCTATATATATATCTATTAAATTACACTTTAGACTTGGATGTCTATATAAATAAACAACTCTAGAATGAAACAATAGAAAGATAGTGTAACACTTTTTGGAATCTGGAATTAGTAGTCAGGAATCAGTTATAAACACTGGTTC
>NZ_JBSQYM010000119.1:0-15754 GCF_055140805.1 Orenia sp. | reverse complement strand
GAATTAAAATTTAAAAACTAAATTAGGTCTTAAAAATGTTTTGACTTAAATTCGCGTAAATTAGTGAGATTTGTTGCTAAAAATTGTTTTGAATTATTTTTAAGGCTTTGAGTAGAAGACTGGGCGATAGCCCATTTTGTTCTATATATTAGCTGACTTGAAGAAGTATTTATAATTATAACTAATCATTAAAGAAGGGGATAGCTGATATTTATAGAATTTTTAAATATATAGGAAATTAAGAAGGGAGTGGAGATATGGGGCTTTTTGAAATATTAAGGGAAAAATTTATTAATTTTACTAATAAGAAAAAGGCTACTTTCAAATTTAAGGATGATTATATTAAATTAAATAAGAAGATATTACTTATTTTTAGTATGATTACTTGTCTGATGTTAGTTATAGTATATTTAATCACTTATAATTTATTTTTGAGTAACTTTTATAAGTTAGAAGAAATGGATGTAGTTAGACAGAGTAGACAAGTTATAGGTGCATTAGAGCAGAATTTAGCACAACTGAAGGCTCTTAACCAGGATTATGCAGCTTGGGATGCTACTTATGAGTTTATTGTAGATCAAAATTCAGATTATATAGATGAAAATTTAATGAATGAAACCTTTTCTACAAATAATTGGGATATTTTTATTTTAGCAAATAAAAAAGGAGAAGTAATTTATAAAAAGGAATTTGATTCAAAGGCTAAAAAAGAAGTTGCTGTAGAGAAGGATATATTAGAGCATTTAAAAGTTGATTCACCGTTAATTAACTTTTCGCATATAACAGATAATACTACAGGGATTCTCTCTACTTCACAAGGTTATCTAATGATCTCCTCCCATCCAGTCATAACAGGTTATTTTAAAGGACCAATTCGTGGGGCTCTTATCATTGGACGTTATTTAAACCAAGATTTGATTAATTACTTGTCAAAACAGACCAACCTACCAATTATAATGGATGCTTTTAAGCAGAGGCAAGTAGGTCAAGAGATAGAAAGCATAGATTCTGATTTAATTAGTAAAGTTGATATTTGGTCTAAAGATATAGATGATAAGTATATGTATGGCTATTCAACTTTATATGATATCTATAACAGACCAGTTCTTACTTTACGGATAAGTAAGGTTAAAGATGTTTATCGACAAGGTTATCTTAGTATGTTATATTTTATGGGATCAATTTTGATTATAGGAGTTATTTATTGTATTAGTACCTGGTTTTTTATGAATAAATTCATCTTTAACCCTTTACAATTATTAATAGATGGTATAAAGGATATATCTAAAAGTAGAGATTTATCGACTAGACTTGCTATTGAATCCAAAGATGAGTTTTCAACTATTAAACTTAAATTTAATAATATGTTAGATAGTTTAGAAGAATCACAAGAAAAGATTCTTCATCAGTCACGCCATGATGAATTGACTAACTTACCAAATAGGTCTTATTTTTATCAACAGGTAAGGGAGCAATTATTTCTAAGCAAAAGTAATGAGATCAATGCTATTTTTTTTATTGATATTGATAAATTTAAGAGTATCAATGATTCTTTTGGTCATGAGATAGGGGATTTATTATTGCAAGCTATTAGTAAGAGGTTAAAAGAAAATCTTCCACAAAATAGTATTAGTTCTCGAATTGGAGGAGATGAATTTATTATCTTCATTCCTAAGATTAAAAGTAAGAAAGTTACAAAAGATATAGCTAAGAAAATTATTTTAAATATAAAAGAACCTTATTTTATTAATGGAAAAGAGTTGACTATTACCTTAAGTATTGGGATCAGTTTTTATCCAAGCGATGGAACTGATATCGATTTTTTGATTAATAATGCTGATTTAGCTATGTATAATGTTAAGAATAAAGGAAAGAATGATTTTGAATTTTATAATCTAAATATGAGAAATAAATTATCTAAGAAGATGCTGGATAAGGCATTAAAAGAAGATCAGTTAGAACTTTATTATCAGCCTAAGGTTAATGGACTTACAGGAGAAATTGTAGGAATGGAATCATTATTAAGATGGAATCATCCCGAAAAAGGACTTATCTCTCCTGCTGAGTTTATTCCTTTGGCAGAAGAGACAGGATCTATTATACCTATTGGCAAGTGGGTACTAACAAGAGCATGTGAACAGACTAGAAGATGGAATCAAATCAATAATTCATCTTTAGTTGTTGCAGTAAATATATCTAATATTCAATTTATGAAGACAGATTTTGTCAATATGGTAAGAAGAATTTTAAAGGAGAGTAAATTAGAAGCAAGATATTTAGAGTTGGAGATAACAGAGAGTGTAGCTGTAAACAATGAAGAGGAAGTTATTAAGAAATTGATTATCCTTAAAAAGCTGGGGGTATCAGTGGCTATTGATGATTTTGGAACAGGGTATAGCTCATTAAGCTATTTGCAGAAATTGCCTATCGATATTTTAAAGATAGACAAGGTCTTTATAGATAACATTGTTAGAGATGATACTATTGCTAAGATGATTATTGATATGGCCCAAAATTTGGATATTTCTGTAATTGCTGAAGGTGTAGAAAGAGAAGAGCAATTAAAGCAACTTTTAAAGCTTGGCTGTGAGTCAATACAGGGATATTTATTTAGTAGACCTCTTTCAGCTGATAAATTTGAAGAGCTATTAATAAAAGACAAGCAATTAAAAATAAGTCAATGAACTATTATAGTTGAAGAAAGGGGAGGATAATCATTGCTTTAACTACTGAAATTAGAAGTTATGCTAAATCTATTGGAATAGATGATATTAAAGTTACCAGTGCTAAATCCTTTCCAGAACTTAAAGAATTCTTAATAGAGATGAGAGACAAGGAGTATTTATCTAACTTGGTTCATGATGATTTAGAGAAGATAAGTAATCCTAAAGAAGTAGTCTTAGAGGCCAAATCGGTAATTGTCTGTGCTATCTCTTATAGTATTGATGATAAATATATAGCTGCAAGTAGAAGAAGGGCTAAAGAAGAGTTAAGAGGAAGCTTTTCCCGTTTTGCTTGGGGACAGGATTATCATCGAGTGTTAGGTGATAGACTAGATAAGCTGATTAAGTTCATTAAAACTAAGAAGCAAAGGATAGAAGCATTTAAGTTTGTTGATACGGGCCCTACTGTTGATAGAGCTTTAGCCAGAAGAGCAGGAATAGGGTGGCAAGGTAAGAACTGTAGTATTATCAACCCTGAGTATGGTTCCTGGATATTCTTAGGGGGGGTAATTACTGATTTGGAGCTAGAGTATGATTCATCTATAGCAGATAAGTGTGGTAATTGTAGAAGGTGTATCGATGCCTGCCCTACAGGAGCTTTAGTAGATGCTTATACTTTAGATAGCCGTAAATGTTTAGGATATATCACCTTAAGTAAAGGTTATTTGGATGAGAAGCATCGAAAGAAGATGGGAACTAGATTATGGGGCTGTGACACCTGTCAAAATGTTTGTCCCCAGAATCAAGGTGCTAAAGTAGGAGACCATGAGGAGTTTAGACCCCAGACTTTAGATGCCTATCCTGAGTTAGTGCCTCTATTAACTTTGAGTAATAAGGAGTATAAAGATAAGTTTATGATTACTCCCATGAACTGGCGAGGTAAGCGACCAATTCAGCGTAATGCTGCTATTATCTTAGGTAATTTAAAGGATAAGAGAGCAGTACCCTATTTATTAGAAGCTTTAGCTGATCCAAAACCGATAGTCAGAGCCAATGTAGCTTGGGCTTTGGGAGAGATTGGTGATGAGAGTGCTTTAGATAGATTAGAATGGACTTTGCTTCAAGAGAAGGATGAGCAGGTGATTGAGGAGTTGGAGGGAGCTATAGAGAGACTAGAAATCATTTCTCAGGAATTAGAGAGCAGTTGAATATATTGATTTTAGCTTTCTGCTTCCTGATTGTTAAATATAAGTTGTGGCAATGAATGAATTAAAAGTTGTTAAATATTCTTACTAATGAGTTTGGTCTTAATATATCCTTATGTTATAATTAAATTATCATTGTAGAGTGGGAGGGTGAATTAGAATGTGTCGTTTGAACCCAAGGGTAGACTTTGCTTTTAAGAAATTATTCGGTACTGAAGAGAACAAGGACATCTTAATCTCTTTTATCAATTCAGTTTTAGATGAAGAGGAGCAGATTAAGGATGTAGTTTTAAAGAACCCATATAATGCGAAGAACTTTAAAAATGATAAATTATCTATTCTAGATATCAAAGCAGTAGATGAAAAAGGTATCTGGTATAATATTGAGATGCAGATAACAGACCAAGATTATTATGATAAGAGGGCATTATATTATTGGGCAAGATTGTATACAGGTCAGCTAGAGTCAGGGGTTAATTATGATAAACTAGAGAAGACTATAGTGATTAATGTGCTTAATTTTAATTGTTTGGATGAAGAAGATTATCATAATATTTATCAATTATTGAACTGTCAGTCTAAAGAAGAGCTAATAGATCATTTAGAAATTCACTTTATTGAGCTAGAAAAGTATAATAAAGACCTATCAGAAGTACAGACAGCATTAGATAGGTGGACAGAATTTTTAAAGAGAGCTGATCAATATGATAAAGATCAAATTCCCTCTCAACTAGCTGAGGTAGAAAGTATAGAAAAAGCGATAAAGGTCTTAGATACAATAGGCTTAACCAAAGAAGAAAGAGAAGTCTATGAAGCTAGATTGAAGTGGTTAAGGGATGAAGAGATGGCGTTGAAGAAGGCTGAGAGAAAAGGGATGGAAAGAGGTATAGAGAAAGGTATAGAAAAAGGTATAGAGAAAGGTATAGAGAAAGGTATAGAAAAGATAGTTAAAAGCATGTTGGAGAAAGGAATAGGAGTAGAAGAGATAATTCAAATGACTGATTTAGATAAAGAGTCTGTAAATAAGATTAAAGAAAATTATAATATTTAAATAAGACATGCTGGGCAACCTATAAATGGGTTGTCTTTTTTCTTAAAGTTTGGTATTAATATCTTTCCTATTGATCTTGTAATATTATTGGAGAGAGTATGTTAATCTGTTTTTAAAGAGGTTGACAATAACTGTTTTTTTATGTATATTATATATAACTAGCTGGAAAAAATTTTAAGAATATTGTTAACTGTAAAAGACACAGGTTAACTAAAAGGAGAGGTTATTATGTTACAGGAATTAAAGAATAAAGTCTTAGTAGGTGAGGATATCACTAAAGAAGAGGCTATGTATTTAGTAAATTTAGATGAGAGTAGAACTATGGAGCTATTAGCAGCAGCTAATGAAATTAAGAATAAATTTATCGGCAAAAAAGTAGACTTATGTTCGATTGTTAATGCTAAATCAGGAAGCTGTTCTGAAGACTGTACCTTCTGTTCTCAATCAGCTCATTATAATACAGGGACAGTTACTTATCCCTTAATGGCTAAAGAGGAGATCTTGGCTAGAGCTAAAGAGATGGAAGGTAGTGGAGCTAAGCATTTTGGAATTGTAACCAGTGGTCGCGGAGTAGTCAGTGATGAAGATTTTGAGAATTTAATAGAGGCATTTAGATTGATCAAAGAAGAGACTAGTTTAGAGGTCTGTGCTTCTTTAGGGACTTTGGATGAAGAGAGGGCAGAGAAGTTAGCTAATGTAGGACTAAAGCGATATAACCATAATTTAGAGACTTCTGAAAGTTATTATGCAGAGATCTGTACTACTCATACCTATGCTGATAGAGTAAATACTGTTAAGTTTCTAAAGGAGAGAGGGATGGAGGTCTGTAGTGGAGGAATTATCGGTTTGGGAGAAAGCGTTGAGGATAGAATAGATTTGGCTTTTACTGTAAAGAAGTTAGATGTGGATTCGGTGCCGATTAATATCTTAAACCCTGTAGAGGGAACACCTCTAGACACTAATGCCCCAGTACCACCAATGGAAACTTTAAAGACTGCAGCTATCTTTAGATTTATCCTACCTATCAAGGTGATTAAGTTATGTGGAGGAAGAGAGACTAATTTAAGAGACTTACAGTCATTGAGTCTGTTGTCAGGTGTAAATGGTCTCTTAATTGGAAACTATTTGACTACTGAGGGTCGAGCTACAGCAGAAGATCTACAGATGATTAAAGATTTGGGATTAGGGAAATGATTATTAAATTTTAGCATTAAATTTGGTGTTTTATGGATATGTTGCGACAGTTTAAGCTTTAGCTACGGGTTTTAACCCGTAGTGTAATATGTCATCATCACCACAGGTTGAAACCTGTGGCTAGTAAATTTATCATTATAAAAAGTGTTGCAATATCTCTATTAAGTATTACTTTAAGAGTTGATTTTATGTTTATTATCAAACAAAATAAAAATTTTATCAACATTGTAAACCTGATATTTTTATTGTTAACAATAAGGTTAATAGAAAGGGATAATTGCCTATGAAATTGATGGTAGTATTTCCGGGTTGGGGGACAAGTAGGAGTTTATATCAAGAGTTAAAATTGGAGGGTTATGAGCTATTTATAGTTGATTTTTTTGATAAGAAATCTTTGATGCAAGAAATTGTTAGTCTAAATGCAACTGAAATAAATTTTTTAGGATGGTCGCTGGGTGCAATAATGGCTTTAAAATATTTAAATGAGTTTAAAGTTAATAAACTGATACTGTTGGCTCCTACCCTTTATTTTTTAGAAAATCAGCCGAGAATACTTGTAAAAAAGATGATTAGAGATATTAAAAGAGATAAGCTAAAGACATTAATTAATTTTAATAAGCTTAATTTTTATAATAAAAATTCTTACCAGGAGTATCTAAGAGAATATGGAGAAAAATTAAATAAGTTAGACAGTAATTATTTAGAACTAGGGTTAAAATATTTCTTAGAAGAGGATTTAAGAGATATAAGTATTATTGAAGATATCAGACCACTTGTAATAATGGGCAAAGGGGATCAGATAATAACTAATTCTAGCTCTAAGCAGGTTTTGGATTGTTTTAAAGGTTATGAACTCTATATGTTAGATAGAGTTGGTCATAATATGCTATATGAAGCAGAGGTAGAGGTAAATAACTTGATAAGGGAGTATTTAAATGATTGAAAAAGAGGTGGTAAGAGATAATTTTTCTAGAGCAGCCGACAGCTATGATCAATATGCCGTTGTACAGAGGTATATGGCTAAGAAGCTAGACAATTATTTACAGGATATAGATGGAATAGATAAAATATTGGAAATTGGGGGAGGGACAGGTCTCTTTACAGAGTTACTTATTAACCGTTTTTTAGGAAGTGATTATCTGATTGTTGATATTTCACCTAAGATGCTTGCTAAATGTAAAGATAAATTTAGAGACTATCAGCAGGTGAAATATCTATTAGCTGATGGTGAAAGGCTTAAATTAGAGGAAAAATTTGATTTAGTAATCTCTAATGCTACCTTTCAATGGTTTGAGAATTTAAAACTAGCTCTTATAAATTTAAAAGAGCAATTAAATGAGGATGGAGAGATTTATTTTTCTATCTTTGGAGATAAGACCTTTCAAGAATTAAGAAGTTGTTTTCAAGAGGTAAAAGTAGAAGATGGTTATTCCCAAAAGTTCTTTAGTAAATTTGAATTAGAGAGAATTTTAGCAGAAGAATTTAGAGCAGTTGAGATAAAAGAGGAAGAGTATATTGAAAGATTTCCTAATGTGAGGGATTTTTTAAGGGCAACTAAGAAAATAGGTGCTAATAGTGCTAAAAAAGATAAGCCCCCTTTGACTCCAGGATTATTAAAGAAGATAGAAAGTAAATATATGGAGAGATATACTAAGAATAATCAAATTATTGTAACTCATCACCTATTATTTGTTAGGTTGAAAAAATAATATCTTTTACATAGCAGTTATTTCAAAGTGTAACTTAAGATAGATAATGCGACACTTTGGTGTTTTAGTTAACAGTGTACAGTGGTTTACACGAAGAGTCTTATATTTTAGACTCGTAGGGACGGTTGACAGTTAAGTTCAAAAGTACTAAAAGCCCTTAAAGTAGAGGGTTTTGTCTTTTTACTGTAAACTTTCCACTGTCAACCGTCAACTATGGATATAAACTGTCGCACTATACTTATATAGTAACACTTAAATTTTTTTAAATGTAGAACAACGGGTTTTTAGTAATTAGATAGAGGTGGTTCAATGAAATCTTGGAATCAAGAGCTAAGCTTATTAAAAGCAGAGGGTTTACATAGAGAATTAAGGAGATTAGAGAGTGCGCAATCTCCACGAGTGATTATTGATAATCGAGAGGTCATTATGTTAGCCTCTAATAATTACTTGGGATTATCGACTGAACAAGGAATCAAAGAAGCGGTTATTAGAGTTATACAAAAGTATGGAACTGGTTCTGGAGGCTCCCGCTTAACAACTGGTAATTATGATTTACATGAACAGTTAGAAAGGGAGTTAGCTGATTTTAAAAAGACTGAAGATGCTTTAGTCTTTAATACTGGTTATATGGCTAATGTTGGTGTGTTGACTACAGTAGTAGGAGCAGAGGATGTAATTATTTGTGATAAATTAAATCATGCCAGTATTATTGATGGTTGTCGCTTAAGTAAGGCTAAACTTTTAGTGTATAAACATGGTGACCTAGCAAGATTAGAAAAGATATTAAAAAGAGCTAGTAAATATAGGAGAAGATTGATTGTAACTGATGGGGTTTTTAGTATGGATGGTGATCTGGCACCTTTACCAGAGATAGTAGAATTGGCTGAAAAGTATCAAGCTTTAGTAATGGTAGATGACGCCCATGGAACTGGAGTTTTGGGTAGTAAGGGAGCAGGGACTATTGAACATTTTGGGCTTGAAGGCAAGATAGATATTCAGATAGGTACTTTAAGTAAAGCCTTAGCCGCAGAAGGTGGTTTTGTAGCAGGGAGTAAAGAGTTAATCGATTTATTAAGAAACAAAGCAAGGTCTTTTATCTATTCTACAGCCTTAGCACCGGCAACGATAGCAGCTAGTTTGGCCTCATTAAGATATTTACAGTCTCATCCTGAACTGCTTAATAATTTATGGCGAAATATCAATTTATTAAAAGATGGTTTAGAGGACTTAGGTTATGAGCTGTTGTCTAGTAATAGTGCTATTATTCCTATTATGATTGGTAATACAGAGCAGACAATGAGATTAAGTAAATCTTTGTTGGAAGAAGGTGTTTTAGCCCCGGGGATTAGACCACCTACAGTTCCAAGAGGGATTACGGGTTTTAACCCGTAGTGTAACATGTCATCATCACCACAGGTTGAAACCTGTGGCTAGTAAATTTATCATTATAAAAAGTGTCGTATTATCTCTATTTTGTATCACTTTTATTAGCATATTATTTATTAAGTTTTTGCATGATTTTTAAAGGAGGGAAATAAAATGAGTAAAGGTTTTTTTATTACAGGAACAGATACTGATGTAGGTAAGACTGTAGTTACAGCGGGGTTATTAGCTACTTTGCGAGAGAGGGGCTATGATATAGGGTTAATGAAGCCTTTTCAAACAGATTTTATCGAAGATGGAGAGAGACTACTGTCTCCAGATTTAGAATTTGTACTAAAGTTTGTAGATTTAGAGACAGATTATGATTTGATGAACCCGATTCGTTTAAGAGAGCCTTTAGCTCCTAGTGTAGCAGCAGAGGTTGAAGGGGTAAAGATTGATTTGACTAAGGTAGATAGAGCTTATGAAGAGTTGTTAGAACTACACCAAGCTATAATAGTTGAAGGGGCTGGAGGATTGATGGTACCTCTGGCCAAGAATTTTCTGACACCAGATTTGGTAAAGCGTTTTGAATTACCAATAATTATTGTAGCTAGACCGAATTTGGGGACGATTAACCATACAGTCCTAACAGTTAAAGTAGCCAGACAGTTAGGAATAGAAGTTTTGGGTGTTATTATCAATGGATTTAAGGCAGCGGAAGCAGGAATTGCAGAAAAGACCAATCCAGAGGTGATTGCTGAACTAGCAGATGTACCAATATTGGGGATAGTTCCTTACATAGAGGATTTAGATAGTAATGTTGATAAGATAGATTTGGCTAAAATTTTTGAAGAGAATGTGGAGATAGATAAGATAGTTGACAATGTACAGTTGACGGTTGACAGTTAAAAGTCAAAATCAAATTATTAATCATATACCAAGTTTAAAGAATTAATGCTCTTGAATTTAACTGTACACTATACACTGTCAACTGTAAACTGATAAAACGGGGAGGAGTTATTATGACAGAAGAATTATCGTTATTAGAAAAGAATAAAAAGTATGTCTGGCAACCTTTTACTCAGATGAAGGAGTGGGTAGAGAATGAGCAATTGATTATAGAACGGGGAGAGGGGATTAAACTCTATGATACTGAGGGGAACTCTTATTATGATGGTGTCTCTTCTATCTGGTTAAATGTCCATGGGCATCAGAAGAAGGAGTTAAATGATGCGATTAAAGAGCAGTTAGAGAAGATTTCCCATACTACTATGTTAGGTTTGGCAAATGTTCCTGCTACAGAGTTGGCTGAGAAGTTGGTTCAGATTACTCCTGAAGGATTGAATAAGGTCTTTTACTCCGATAGTGGCTCCACAGCAGTGGAGATTGGGCTAAAGATGGCTTTTCAATATTGGCAACAGATTGATGAGGATTGTGGATCTAAGGATAAGTTTATTACCTTAAAGAATGCTTATCATGGTGATACAGTAGGATCTGTCAGTGTAGGTGGAGTAGATCTCTTCCACAAAATCTACCGACCATTATTGTTTGATAGTCTTAAAGCACCATCACCTTACTGTTATCGCTGTAGCTTTGGTGAAGAGGAGGGTAAATGTAATTTCAGCTGTATTAAAGAATTGGAAAGAATGATGAAGGATCACCATAGAGAGATAGCGGCTTTAGTAATTGAGCCACTGGTACAGGGAGCAGGGGGAATGATTACAGCTCCTAAAGGTTATCTAAGTAAAGCTAGAGAGCTATGTGATAAATATAATATTTTGATGTTAACTGATGAAGTTGCTGTAGGATTTGGAAGAACAGGGAAGATGTTTGCCTGTGAACATGAAGGGGTTAGTCCTGATATTATGACAGTAGCTAAAGGGATCAGTGGTGGTTACTTACCTATTTCAGCTACATTAACCACTGATGAGATTTATAATGCCTTTTATGATGATTATGCTAGTCAGAAAACCTTCTTTCATGGACACTCCTTTACAGGAAATCCCTTAGCAGCAGCAGTCTCCTTGGCTAATATAGATTTATTTGAAAAAGAAGAGATAATCAAAAAGCTGCAGGATAAAATCAAATTGGCTCAAAATAAATTAGAGTCTTTTAAAGAATTAAAGCATGTAGGAGATATTCGCCAACAAGGGTTGATGATTGGAATAGAACTGGTTAAAGATAAAAAAAGTAAAGAAGAGTACCCTTGGGAACAGAGAAAAGGGGTTAAGGTCTGTATGGTAGCTAGAGAGAAAGGAATGATCATTAGACCATTGGGTAATGTAGTAGTTTTTATGCCACCACTATGTAGTACTAAAGAGGAATTAACTGAGATGCTAGAGATAATTTATGAGTCAATAGTAGGGGTGACTGAATAATTAGACTGTCTTTAGCACAGATTAAAAGTATTCATCATATGATGTATAAATTGAGATAGTAGAATGATAGTGCGACACTTTCGTGTCGGTGTGAGTGAGTAGTTTGAGTGTGTGTGAAGTGCCTTTTTATTGAATTTTACTCACACTCCCACACCCACTCACGCTAATTTTAAAAGTGTCGCAATATCCCCACTAACAGACAATTATCATATTAAAATTTCAATAATTTGATATAATCAAAAGATATTAAATTTACTTGACAATAATATAAATAATTGTTACAATTGTTAAAAATAAGATTAAAGATAAACGTGCTTTAAATAGAATATTGTTAAAAGCTATGAAGGAGTTAAGTAAGTTAATGGTAGCCTTTACAGAGAGGAGATGTCACCGGCTGTAAGCATCTCTAAAGGTCATTAAGTGAAATTTCGCTCTGGAGCTGTATAGCTGAACCTTTTAGTAAGTTATACCGGCATTTATGTCGTTATTAAAACTAGTGGGACTAGAAGTTTAGTAGTCCAATTAGGGTGGTACCACGAAATTCAAGCCTGCCTTGTTTCGTCCTAAATATAAGGATGACAAGGTGGGCTTTTTATATTTTAGTGTGAGTGTGAGTAATGAGTATGAGCAAAGAGAAAGAATAGTATTCAATTAAAATTTTTAATGATTTTGAATTTACTCACACTGACCACTCACACTCACACTATCCAAAAAAAGAGGAGTGGATAAAATGTTAAGTAGTGTAGAAGTGGAGAAGCATCAGAAGATTGTAGAGCTAGGAGATATCAAGATTGGTGGTGATGAATTAGTGATTATGGCAGGTCCTTGTGCTGTAGAGAGTCGAGAGCAGTTATTGGAGGCAGCTAAATATGTTAAAGAATATGGTGGCCATATTTTACGAGGCGGGGCTTTTAAACCACGTACATCTCCATATAGCTTCCAAGGTTTAGGAGAAGAAGGCTTGAAGTTGTTAGCAGAGGCTAGAGAAGAGACTGGACTTAAGGTTGTAACGGAATTAATGGATTCTGATGATATAGAATTAGTGAATCATTATGCTGATATTATACAGATAGGTTCACGTAATATGCAAAATTATGGTCTGTTAAAGAAACTAGGAAGATTAGAGAAGCCTATTCTATTAAAAAGAGGTTATTCAGCAACGATTAAAGAGTGGATATTGGCAGCAGAATATATCATTGCCCATGGTAACCCTCAGGTTATTCTCTGTGAAAGAGGAATTAGAACCTTTGAAACTGCTACTAGAAATACCCTAGATTTAAATGCTATAGCATGGATTAAGGAGATGACTGATTTACCAATAATTATAGATCCAAGCCATGGGACTGGAAAACGGAGTTTAGTAGCTCCTCTAGCCAAAGCAGGAATTACTGCTGGAGCTGATGGCATTATAGTTGAGATGCACCCATATCCTGAAGAAGCCTTGTGTGATGGTGAACAGTCTTTAAGGCCTGAAGAGTTTGCTCAGATGATAAAAGAGCTTGATAGAGTAGCACAGGCTGTAGATAAGAGGTTAGTAGTATAATAAATATAGTGCGATATTTTAGGTATTAGGTGGTTGGATGGTTAGGTTAAGCCCAAACTACCCAACAAAATTATCGCATTATCTATCTATAAATTTAACTATAGTATAGACAAACAACTCTAGAATGAAACAATAGAAAGATAGTGTAACACTTTTGGGAATCAGGAATCAGTAGTCAGGAATTAGTTATAAACACTGGTTCCAGATTCTTGATTCCTGATTCCCAACACGAAAGTGTTGCAATATACCCATTAAGCTTTATTTTGAATTCACATACCTATAGTAGCTTGAATTACTATTAGCGACTTTTCTTAACTTGACCAAAATTAAAAAAATGATATAATAATAGATGGTGTGTATTTATGAACGTTAATTTTATTTATGAAATTATTAATATCAAGTCATCATAGTACATAGATACTTCTTGGGATTTTAAAGGTCTATAATGAATAATTTATATTTTATTATAAACCTTTTGAAATAAATATTAAAGGGTTTTGGCGATTAATGTCGAAAAGTAAACTTGTTTGGGGCTGGTTTATTTTGTACCTTTAAAACTTAATTTTGGGGAAGGAGAGATTTACTTGTCGTTAGATATGGTATTTTCTTTATTAGGTGGTTTGGGGCTTTTTATTTATGGGATGAAGCAGATGGGAGATGGATTACAAAAATCTGCTGGTAACAAATTAAAGCAATTAATAGGTCTATTGACTACTAATCGTATAGCTGGTTTACTAGTGGGGACTGGAGTAACAGCTATTATTCAAAGTAGTAGTGCTACGACAGTAATGGTAGTAGGTTTTGTTAATGCAGGTTTAATGACTTTAAAGCAGTCTATTGGGGTAATTTTTGGTGCCAATATCGGTACTACTATTACGGCACAGTTGATTTCTTTTAAATTAAGCCATTATTCATTACATGCAATCGCTATCGGAGCAGTATTATACTTATTTAGTAGAAACGACAAACTTAAGCATTTAGGACAAGTTCTTTTAGGTTTTGGTATCCTATTTTTAGGTATGACAATCATGAAAGATACTATGAAACCACTTAGAAAATCTGAGGCTTTTGTTCATTGGATGAGGACTTTTGGTAGAACTCCTATCTTAGGAGTTTTAATAGGTACTCTTATGACGGTAATGGTACAAAGTAGTAGTGCTAGTATCGGTATCTTAATTAGTTTATTATCTGTAGGAGTATTAGATTATCATTCTGCTGTACCAATACTGTTAGGGGATAATATTGGTACTACTATTACAGCTATATTATCAAGTATTGGGACTAATCGTAATGCTAAGCGTGCAGCTGCAGCTCATACAGTCTTTAATGTAATTGGTTCTCTTGTCTTTTTGATGGTATTATACATTTTCCCAAATTTTACTGGGAGTTTAGAGACCTTCTTTACTAACAGAGCGTTGAGTGCTGGGCATGAGGTTAATGCAGTTAGAATGATTGCTAATACCCATTCGGCTTTCAATATTATTAATGCACTTATCTGGTTACCATTTGTACCTTTTATAGTTAAGCTTGTAAATTATATTGTTCCAGGTGAAGATGATGATATTAAACGTGGTTTAAGTTATCTTGATGAGAGAATGTTGGAGACACCTAGTGTAGCAGTTGAGCAATTAAAGCGTGAAGTGGCTCGTATGTTAGAGATATCTACTGACATGGTCAGAGATGCTAAGGAAGCGTTTCTAAATGAAGATAAGGATTTGATAGATTCAGTTCGTAAAAAGGAAGAGATTGTCAATGAGTTAGAAGAGGAGTTATTAGTATTCTTAACTAAAATACCTCAAGCTAACTTATCAGAAGAGGATATAAAAACAATTGATATGTACTTTATTATTATAGATGCTATTGAGAGTGTTGGTGATGATGCAGATTCATTGTCTAAATTACTTATTGAGCATCTAAGTAATAAGAATAATTTCTCTGAAGATGCTAGAGAGAGTATTCAAAATATCTTTGATATTTCTTTGGATATTTTGGCTAAAACTTATGAATTGATTGAGAAAGAGAGTATGTCATTGGCTACTGAGTTGATTCAGGCAGAACAATACGTAGATGACTTACAAAGAGAATATCGTGAAGAACATATGAAGAGATTAAATCAAGGCTCCTGTATCCCAGGTGCAGCTATTGTCTATTTAGAGATTTTAGAAAAATTAGAGCATATCAGTGATCAATCTGCTGATATTGGACATAGTTTTATTGAAAGAAAGTAATTTTAACCCCCTCTGTTATCTTTAGGGATAGCAGAGGGGGTTTTTATTTTAATTAACAAGAATTTATTTAAATAGTACTGGGATTATTGGGAATTAATTATCTTATATGTAATAGTTAGCCATTTAAAAAAATACTTGACATAAAAGGTTTAAACTCTTATAATATCAATGTAATTGTTAAAATAATAACTTAATACATAAAAAGACAAATAAATGAATATGTTCATTAAAATTACTATTATTATAAATATATAAGTTGAACTAATGTTTTTTTAAAGAATCAAAAAATCTTTTTTGCAACGAATTAACACGAATTACGCGAATAAAAGGCAAAAAGAATAAATTAATAGTTTAGAATTTTCTTTGTTTTAAATTCGCTATATTCGTTGCTAAATAAGTTGAATTATTGATTTTTAAT
>NZ_JBSQYM010000118.1:0-9442 GCF_055140805.1 Orenia sp. | reverse complement strand
TTTAATCTTTTAACTGTAAACTGTACACCGTCCCTACGAGTTTAAAAACTAAAACTCTTCGTGTAAACCACTGTCAACTCGACACAAGTGTCGCATTATCCCCATTAAGTCTCACTTTAAAATTGGATATTTGTACCCCTATGAGAATTAAATATCAATTTGCCTAAATAAAGCTTTATTAAATAGATTTTCCTTGCTATAATAGTTAAAAAGAAGCACTGTATAATCTTCTGTTATATTTTTGGTAGGGTTTTTAATAATATCTAAAATATCATATTTAAAGGTTTCAACTTGAATCTGCCGTTGTATCTGTCTAGAACTTAAGTCAGTTAATTCAGGTAGATATTCTTTAACCATCTCTTCATTATTGATAAAGTCTTTGAATCTAGACTTATAATCTTCAATTTCATATTTATTTAAGAAATCTGTTAAATTCACCTTTCTTCTTTCTAATAATAGATCAAATTTTAATAGTTCATCAAAAATATCTTCTTTAACTTGACAATACTCTCGATAAAATTCCTGCAGGTATTCATACAGACTCTCTAACTTATGGGAATACCGATAATACCCCTTCTGCTCCCAAAACTCAGCCAAAGCTTCATACATATCAAAAGGACTCTCATAGAAGTTCTTCTCAATAAACTCGACACTATAATCAAAATGATGGGAATTGCCAAAGGTCTCTAAGACCTCTTCTATCATCTTCAGTTTTAACATCTGACTATAACTTATCTCCTTACTTGCCAAAACTTCATAGGGTGGCATTGGAGTATAGATATATTCATACTCTTTTTCTCTTATACGCAAGCCAGAACCCTTGATTAACTTTAAAAACCCTAATTGCAATCTCCCTGATTTAAGCCGATAGACATCATTAAAGGACTTTCTAAAGCTCTGATAATCATCTTGTGGTAGTCCAGCAATCAAATCCAAGTGTAAATGAATATTTTTAGGCTTAGATAACTTTCTAACCACTTCACTTAATCTTTCAAAGTCCATCTTTCGATCAATCAACTCTAAAGTCTCTGCATTGGTAGACTGTACCCCAATCTCAAACTGAAAATATCCCTGAGGTACATTAGCTAAAAATTCAATTATCTCATCACTCAATAAATCTGCTGTTATTTCAAAATGAAAGTTCATCTCATGATTATTAGGCTTATTTTCTAATAAAAACTTAAATATCTCTAAAGCCCGCCTTGGATTACAGTTAAAGGTTCTATCTACAAACTTAACCTGTCTGACCTTAGCCTTAATAAATTTTAATAGCTCCTCTTTTACCCTCTCTAAAGAGAAATATCTCACTGAAGATAAGGTAGATGACAGGCAGTATTGGCAGTTAAAAGGGCAACCACGGTTAGATTCAAAATAGATTATCTTATTTTCTAACCCCTCCATACTTTGATATGGAGAAGGTATTTTATCTAAATTATCAATGACTGGACGGGGATTATTTTTGATAATTTTATCATCCTCCCGATAGACCAAACCCTTTACTGTAGATAAATCTCAGCTTGTAGTTAACTTGTCCAAAAATTCTTTAAAGGTAATCTCACCTTCACCACAAATAATATAATCCACACTAGGATTCTCTTCCATTGTTCTGATTGGATCAAAGGAGACTTCTGGTCCTCCTAATAAAACCTTTACATCTGGTTGCACTTTCTTTAACAGACTGATAATCTCTAAAGTCTGCTCTATATTCCAGATATAACAGGAGAAGGCGATAAGATCAGCCTGCTGACGATAAAGCTCTGCTACAACATCATCACTATGCTGATTGATTGTATATTCCTCCAAATTAATATCAAACTCATCTTCACAATAGCTTTTAATATAGCGCAAAGCTAAGGATGAATGTATGTATTTAGAATTTAATGTAGTAAGTAAGGTTTTCATGTTGATAACTCCTTTATTTCAGTGTACAGTTGACAGTTGACAATTGACAGTTAAGTTCAAAAAATTTAACATAGTTTTTTAATCTTTTAATTGTACATTGTACACTATCAATTGCAAACTGTTTCTTTATTTCTTAGATTATAAGAATTGAAGAGATTTGTCAATTAATTATTTAATCACAACTAAAAAAGTAAAAATCCCCACTCATAAGAGTAGGGACTATAAATCAAAATATACTATTATTGGGGTTTACTTGGAACAGAAATACTTGATAATGCATTACCTGCTTCCATATCACTCTTATCTTGTACAGCTAAATCTCCTAAAGCAACAATACCAACTAAATTTCCATTTTCAACGATTGGTAATCGTCTAATTTGGTTCTCTGCCATCAATTGAGCAGCCTCTTCTACACTCATTTCTGGATTACCATAGACCAAATTACCAGACATACAATTCTGTACCTGATCGTTAATGTTTCCATTTGTTGCAGTATTACGTATAGCAATATCACGGTCTGTGATAATACCAACAGGTTGAGTGCCATTAGTCACTGGAACAGCACCTACATTGAGATTTTTCATAATCTGTGCTGCCTCGTTCACAGTAGAGTTGGGAGCAACAGTTGATACATTGTTTGTCATGATATCTCTGATTTGCATATTGATTATCCTCCTCCTTTTCAAGATTAGGATGTGTAATTAGAGTTTTTTAATTCTAAATAACCTAGACATATTTTGAACAAATATGATAAATTTTAACAATAAACTATTCTCCAATTATCAAGTAACTACTAATCAGAATAAATGCTCCTCCAATAAAGGTTGAAAAAGTAGGTATCTCTCCTAAAAAAACTATGGCAAATATAATAGCACTTAAAGGATCAAGGTAACTTAATATTCCTACATCTTGCACCTTACTCATCCTCAACCCCTTTAAGTATAACATCAAAGCCAGGGCAGTATGAATTATTCCAATAACAGCCAATAGGAAAAATGACTTAAGATTTGGCAGTTCCCCCTCTAAAACAAAAGGAAATAGCATAATCATAGAAATACCTGTCTGTAGTAGGGTTAAATCCCGAGCAGAGATTCCATTGATCTGCTTGGACAAAAGGGTAAATAAAGCATAACAAAAAGCAGCTATGACCCCATACCCTACCCCTATTATACCTTCTAGAACTAGATTATTGTTAGAGCTTAAAATCATAATAAATATCCCTGAAATTCCTAAGGCTAAAGATATGATCCCTCTAATACTTAATCTCTCTTTTAAAAATAAAATTGATAGTAACACAACCAAGGCTGGTGAAGTATAATAACTTAAAGTAGCATTAGCAATACTAGTATTTTTAATTGCTTGAAAGAAGAATATCCAGTTAAGAGCCAATACTATTCCAGAGAATATCACTACATATCTATTATTAACTTGAAAAGATACCTTTAAATCACCTTTATAAACTGATATAAGTAATAAAAATAGAAAAGCAAAAGATACTCTATAGAAGACAATTAACTCTGAAGGATAAGGAATCCAACGTACAAATAATCCAATACTGCCCCAGATGAACATAGAGATTATAATAAATAAGTAACCCAATTTACCTTCACTTAACAAAACATAGTCCTCCTTTACCAAAACTACAATAGATATACTATTAAGGGAATTGTTAAAATTGATAATAATGTACTTAAAAATACCCCTTCTGAAGCTAAAGCAGCATCACCACCAAACTCTTGAGCAAAGATAGCTGTATTAGCAGCAGCAGGCATTCCAGTCAAGATTACCGATACACCTAAAACCAACGAATTTAATTCTATAGGTATAGCCTTTAAGAGAAGCAGTACCCCAATAGGTAGGATAAGTAATCTAATAGCACTAATAATCCAGAGCTTCCAATTATAAAAGATTTCTGTCAACTTAACCTGTGCCAATATAGAACCTACTACTAACATAGATAATGGTGTAGTAGAATGACCTAATATTTCTAAAGTTTGTGTGATAGCTACAGGTAACTTAATAGAGAAAATAAATAGCAAAAAACCAACTCCTACAGATATAATCCCAGGATTGAATAATTCACTAAAATCAATTCCTTTATCTTTTTGATGGCTACGGCTCATAATCATTACCCCTAAAGTCCAAATTATTACATTAAAGAGCAGATTATAAATCGCTGCTAAAAATAATCCTTCAGAGCCAAAGATAACATCAACTACTGGATATCCCATAAATCCAGCATTAGAAAAAATTAAGATAAACTGAAAAATATCACGTTCTTTATCTGTGGTTGGCAACAAACGAATTACTAGATAAGAGAATAAAATCATTATTATGTAGATACCCAAAGTTACTATAAATACATTTCTTAAATTACTTAAACGTTCTAAAGTAAAATCATAATTCATAGAATCAATAATCAAAGCCGGTAAGGTCAAATAAATAATCACATTAGTTAAATTCTTACTAAGATGTTCATCAACAACCTTTAGCCTTTTAATAATAAAACCTGATAAAAGAAGAAAAAACAGAATCAATGTCTGATTAAATACTGTAGAAAAATTAATTTTCATCACCCTTTCTAAACTTTAATTGATAAAATAGTCTCATAATAAAATCAACCACTACATATATTATATTGTTTTTCTAAAAAACTTTAATATAATTAAATTATAAGTCTTCTATTAGCATTAACCTACTATAGAGGAGGAGTTCACTATGACTTGTTATTATAGACTTAAAGATTTGACTGAAGACTTTAAGTTAAACACAAAACTTTTACAGGATTATCTCAAAAGATCAGCTCTCAATAGTAATAGCTTAGAATTTATGAATAATAATAACTTAATTAAATTATTAAATTTAGTTGAAGAAAATTTACTTTCCTTTGATATGGATTTATTAAATTTTATTATCTGTCATAGATTCAAAGATTTGATTAAAGGCAATAATATTATCTTACAATTTACTAACCGTAGTAAATTAATACAACAAAGAGACCTAAGTATTTTTGAAGATTTATCAGAAGCTCTCAGAGAGGATTACTATCAATTTGCCGATAAGGTCTTAGCTTGGATTAAGACCAAATTATTCTCCGATAATCTAACAAAAATTATTATAGATAGAACAGCCGACTCTAATCAAAAGAATAATCCAAATATAAGAATTACCTTTTATGAAGGAACTCAAGTTGATGATTTATACCTAATTATTCAAAAAGAGATGAATAATCTTAAAGAACTAAAACTCAATGAACCTAAAAATGAAATAAAGAGTAATAATTATTTACTTGCAGAACTTAGAGAGATATTAAATAATTCAGAGGATGTTCTAGGTAATATGGCAAAATTATTAGATCAAATCAATGATGAACAACATACCCGTCAAATATTTAAGTTGATTATAGGTATTGAATCATCTTATAGAATAATTACCTCACCAGAACTGATGATAATTGGCTTTAATAAATTAAATCTTCCAAGTAAATTAGAAGTCAACTATAATGATGACTTGGAACTAAACTTTGATAATGATTGTAGCTTTATCTGCAAAATAGAAGAGAATAATGATGATAAAAAATTAGTCATCAACCTAGCTGATTTACCTAAGGACTTAGAATTAATTTCATTGTAGGTTAATTCAATTTACAATTGACAATGATCAATGTAAAATCAGAAAATAAGTTCCTAAAAATTCTAATTAAGAATTGATTATCATAATTTTATCAGTTTATTATTAGTAGTATCTATTTTGATAGTATTGATTGTGAATTGTCAATTGTACATTATATTATATTATATTTTATTTTATTTTATTTTCTATCTATAACAACCTCAGATAATATCATACTTTTAGGCTTATTTAGAACATCCAAAACGACCTTAGCCACATCTTCAGGGGGCATAAAGGCTGTTGTATCCTCTCTGATGTCCTGCCAAAACGGTGTTGCCATCCCCCCCATATAGATTCCAACTACCTTGACCTCGCTTCCTTTCAAATCCTCTTGCAAACTCTTAGTAAAGCCACTCACTCCAAATTTACTCGCAGAATAGACACTCTCTTTAGCCTTTCCTTTTTTACCTGCTGTAGAGATAATATTAATAATCTGACCGCTTTCTTCCTTCTTCATCAGCCTTAAAGCTTGTTGACTACAAAAGATAGTTCCTTTTAAATTAGTATCTATCACTTGGTTAATATCCTCCAATGACAACTCCTCCAATTCTCCAAAACGACCCATACCAGCATTATTAATCAAAATATCTACTCGATAATATTCTGCTTTCACAACTCTAAACAACTGCTTAACTTCTTCATAGCTAGTAATATCAGCAGTAAATATATCAGCATAGCCCTCATCTTCGCTAATCAATTTAGCTGTTTGCTCTAACTTCTCTGTACCTCTTCCCACCAAGATCACTTTAGCACCTTCTCTAGCAAACAATAGTGCCATCGCTCTACCCAAACCACTTCCTGCTCCAGTAATTACTATAACCTTTTCTTTTAACATCCCTACACTCCTTTTTATATTATTTTAAACTATAGTTTTTAAGGCGTCTATTACTATTAATTCTGCCCTAGAATTATAATTATTATATTTTAATATATAAGGGGAATGTGGGTATATTGCGACACTTTTAAAATTAGTGTGAGTGTGAGCAACCCCCAATAAAAAGAAGTTTTACACACACTCATAGCTCACACTCGACACAAAGTGTCGCACTATCATTCTATCATCTCAATTTCTACTAATCCCAAAACATCTATATAAGTCAAAGCCCCCCTTGCTAAACAAGAGGGGCTTTAATCTATTCATACTTAAACTTAGTCTTATTTAAACATATCAAAGTATTCTTCTACTGTAGGGAATTTACCTAAAATAGCTGCTATAGCTGCTACATGGGCACTACCTAAGTAGGTTTGAGAGTCAGCTGGTCCAATTCTAGATTGATAGTTTCTAGTTGTAGTTGTTAATGCAGTTGACCCTGCACCAATTCTACGCTTATTACCCATACACAATCCACAACCAGGCATAGTAATAGTAGCTCCAGCTGCTGTTAATTTAGCAAGACTACCATCTTGAGCCAACTCATTATAGATATCCCTAGAAGCAGGACAGACTACAAAGTTAACCTCATGAGGGATCTTATGCCCTTCTACTATTCTAGCTGCTGCTCTAATACTCTCTAAATCTCCACCAACACAGCTACCGATGAATACTTCATCTAATTTAATTCCAGCTATCTCTGATAAAGGTGCTACATTATCAGGATGATGTGGTTTAGCTACTAATGGTTCAGTGACCTCATCTAAAGGAATCTCAATAGTAGCAGCATAATCTGCATCGTCATCACCTTCAAGTAGAACTGGCTCAGCTAGATACTCTTCTATAGCTTTGATTGTATCCTTGACAGATGGGCAAATATCTGCATCAGATCTAGATTTTAGATACTCTAAATTCTTCTCAATAGCTTCAATAGTTACCTCATCAGCTGGAACTGTACCAGCAGAAGCACTTCTCTCAGCTACTGCATTTGTCAAGATATATCTTTCGTCAGCATCTAAGAACTCTACACCTTCCATCTCAATGATTCTACCAGTATAAACATCTTTACCAACAGTCTTGTCAGCATAAACAACCAAAGTAGAAACCAAGTCTCTAGCAGTGATTCCTTCCTTAGGCTCACCTTTAAAGATAACTCTAACAGATTCATCCATAGTTAAGTCCTGTTTGCCGTACTTCATCACACCAGCAATAATATCAGAAGCTGCTGGGAAGGATACTCCAGTTGGAGTTCTTGTATGAGAATCCCCTCCTACGATCACATCAGTCGGTAATACAAAACGGTTACCGATAGTATGGATAATTCCTTCTCCAGTCTCTAGACAGACTCCACCACGAGCGGTTACAAATTCATCAATAAATTTATGTCTATCTCTATCTTCACTAGATGGACATTCTCCAGTATGGCACAGACTTTGTACTACAAATGCTCCAAAATCTCCTCCTGCCATAGCTTGATACTCTTCTAAAGTCATTGGACCAGTAGTATCTTGAGAGAATGCACCTCTGATCTTCACTTCAGCAGTCTCTCCTGCTAAGATGGTATCCTTTCCATCTAGTCTATTCATCGCCACAATCTTTTGAGCTAGAGTCTGTGGTACTCGCTCCTTTTCCTTTTCTACAGAAGCAGGAACTTTACTTTGATCAAAATCAATATCATTATCCAAACAATATTGAACTGCCCACTTCTGTAGCTCATTACCTGCATCAAAGTAAGTCATTCCTCCAGCAGCTATCTTATCTAGTTGGAAAGGAATCGGTAGCTTAACATCTAACTTGTCTTCTCCATTAACTATCAATTTTTTATTCTCTACATCTAACTCTAATGAGTCACCTTCATTAATACTATCTGTATCACAGATAACTGGCAAGATAGCAGATGCCATTAAAGAGATTTTAAAGATTGGAGCCATACTTTTAGCAACAACTACTCCTCCAGCCTTCTTCTCAGGCTCTCCATCGACTGGCTTACCTAAGACCTGTAACATAGTATAAGTAGCAGATTTTCTAGAAGAACCCTCTCCCAGTGCCGACCCTGCTACAAAAAAGATATTCTCATCTTTCTCTTTTAGCTCCTTCAGCCTGTCCATAAAGTCTGCTTCATCTTCTCTACCATCCATAATAAACTGGGCATGCAATGGGTGATCAGTTCTACTATCAGCATTTTTAGATGGACTTAAGTGCCCTGTAGTAATATTATTTCCAACCTTAATCGATAATCCCTGATATTTATCAGCTAAATTCCAGTCTTGGGCAAATTCTCTTTCTGCCCAGCTTTTAATTACAGCTTTAACTGCCTTATTATCCTCAGCTAAAGCTACTAATCTATTAAATTCAGAGGAGTTAACTAAAACCGTATCTTTTAATATCTCTAATATCTCTTCAGTATAATAACCTTCCTCTAATAAAGTAACTAATTCTACAGCAGCTGCCCCCCCTTGCATCTTGTCTAATAGATCTAAAGCAGCCTCTTTAGATAAATAATCACTTGTTAATTCACCTTTAACAAACTTAGCTAAGCCCTCAGCTTTTGCATAAGAAGATGGGAACGTTCCTCTTCTTACCTCTTGAGAAATTAATCTTAAAAGTAACTTATCTAAGCTTTCCTTTTCAAATATAACAAAATTATCTTCTGACAGATTATCTAAAGTTAAACCTTCAACAACAGCTTCAACCTCTTCTTTACTTAAAGGTCTTGGGTCTAAATCATAATTTTTTTTCCGTTCTATAGCTTTTGTTTTATAAGCTTCTAGTACTGGTAATAACTTCTCCATACTCTCCTCCTATGATAAATATTTTTAATTAATTATACAATAAAATTTATAATTTTACAAATTGGCTAATTTACTTTATTTAAGATTAACTCCATAGCAAAATAATAAAAAGGGGCTGTCTCAAAATGAGACGCCCCTTTTGTATTTAAATATGAAAAAAACAGGTTCCTAAAAACCTGTTTTTAGTGTAAAATTAGTTTATGAC
>NZ_JBSQYM010000117.1:0-9461 GCF_055140805.1 Orenia sp. | reverse complement strand
TAGCTACGGGTTTTAACCCGTAGTGTAACATATCACCATCACCACAGGTTGAAACCTGTGGCTAGTAAATTTATCATTATAAAAAGTGTCGCAATATCTCTCTATAGCGTCATGGCTAAATTTTATTCTAGATTTACGAATCTATAGGTTCAATTTATATAGTCTAAGTTTAAGGTTAAGTTTAAGCAAATTATGGTTTTTAATATCTTAAATTTACTTATGTTAATATTATATTTCCCCCAGAATTAATGGGTTTAAATGATGAGGTGATTGTATGAAGGAGATAGAAGATATATTTGAAAATCTTATAAAACCGATTCCAATAGAGATTAAAGGTAAGGGATTAAATACCTCAGTTTTTGGGGGGTTTGATAATTATATCTTAAATTGGAGCAATAAGTTACAGGCAAATACAGAGAATGAACAGCTTAAGAGTCTTGCCCAAGACTTGTATGTATTGTTTATAGATTATGAGAAGGTAGCTTTGGAGAAGAGACATCAGAAGTTAAAGGAATCTATTGGACTGCTCAATCAATTAGGTCAAAAAATAAAGGGAAGACCAGTTTTTGATTTAAATGATAAGAGATTAAGAATAATTAAAGATACACCAGTTAAGAAGAAAGCTAAAAGAAAGAAGAAGGGTCCCCAGAATTCTTTACAGCTGGATTTTAATAAAGATAAAGAGCTTAAACAAGAGCAGGTAATTGAAAAGAAGGATAAAACTAAAGTAATTAAGAAGCAACAGCTACAAAATAGAGAAGAGAAGACTAGAGTAACAAAAGGGAAAGATAGCCTTTGGCATCAACCTATCAAATATATTAAAGGTGTAGGAGGCTATTGGACAAAAAGATTAAAACGTTTGGGAATTGAAGAGCTAAAGGACTTACTTTATTATTTTCCTAGAGATTATAATGATTGGAGCCAGACTAAAAAAATTAGAGAGTTAAGGACTGGAGAGAATGTCACTGTTCAGGGTGAGGTGGTAAATATCAATGAGATTAAACCCCGTTCAGGACTTAAGATTATTAAAGTGGCTATCAGTGATGGGACTGGGATATTACATGGTGTCTGGTTTAATCAAGGCTATATTAAAAAGACCTTCAAAAAAGGTAATACTTTCTTATTTAGCGGTGAGGTTAAGTATAGCTATGGTAATTTTGAGATTAATAATCCCCATTTTGAAGAGGTCGATTTCCAAGATAATTTACATACTGGTCGCATAGTTCCTGTCTATCCTACAACTAAAGGTATCAGTCAGAAGAAGTTAAGAAGGATTGTGAAAAATAGCTTTGATAAGTATTTACAGGATGTTGAGGAATTTCTTCCTGTAGATATTATTGACAAGCATAATTTTTTAGATTTAAATTATGCTCTTTCAATGATTCATTTTCCAAATTCAAAAGAGATATTAAAGGAAGCAAGAAGAAGGTTTGCCTACGAAGAACTCTTTATCTTGCAACTAATTTTGGCATTAAGAAAGTCTGAAGCTCAAAGTGATAAACTGGGAATTAAGCATTCTAAAGATGATGGCTTAGTTGATAAGTTTTTGGATATACTCCCTTTTGCATTAACTAGTGCTCAGGCAAGGGTTTGGCAGGAGATTAAAGGGGATATGGAGTCTAATAAGAATATGAATCGTCTCTTACAAGGTGATGTAGGGGCAGGGAAGACGGTTATAGCTACTTTGGCATTATTAAAGACAGTACAGTCAGAGTTTCAAGGGGCATTGATGGCTCCTACAGAGATCTTAGCAGAACAGCATTACTTAGGCTTAAAGGATGATTTAGAGCCTTTAGGGCTTAAATTAGGTCTTCTAGTGGGAAGCTTGAAGGCTAAAGAGAAGAGAGAGTTACTAAAGAGAATTGAAGCTGGAGAGATAGATATAGTTATTGGGACCCATGCTTTAATACAGGAAGGAATCAACTTTTCTAATTTGGGTCTAGCTATTATAGATGAACAGCATCGTTTTGGGGTTAAGCAGAGAGCCACTTTACAGGAAAAAGGTGATAATCCTGATGTACTGGTTATGACTGCCACTCCTATTCCTAGAACCTTAGCCTTGACTGTCTATGGTGATTTGGATGTCTCTGTGATTGATGAATTGCCACCAGGTAGAAAGCCAGTTATCACTGAATGGAGGACACAGCAAGCAAGGGATAGAATCTATTCTTTTCTAAGAGAAGAGATAGATAAGGGAAGACAAGCATATGTGGTCTGTCCTTTGGTAGAGGAGTCAGAGAAGTTAGATATAGAATCGGCCACTGAGTTATCTATTAAATTACAAAATGAATATTTTCCAGATTTAAAGGTTGCTCTGTTACATGGTCAGATGAAAGCAATAGAGAAGGAAGAGGTTATGGAAGAGTTTCGGATAGGAAATACTGATATTTTAGTATCGACTACTGTTATTGAGGTAGGGGTTAATGTCCCCAATTCTTCAGTAATGATTATTGAAGATGCACAGCGCTTTGGTTTAGCCCAACTCCATCAATTAAGAGGAAGGGTGGGAAGGGGAGAATACCAATCCTATTGTATTTTAGTCTCAGATCCATCAACAGATGAAGGGGTAGAACGGATGAAGATTATGACTAAATCTACCGATGGTTTTGTGATAGCAGAAGAGGATTTGCATCTACGAGGCCCTGGAGAGTTCTTTGGTACTCGCCAACATGGAATGCCAGATTTAAAGGTAGCAGATATCTTACGGGATCATAAATTATTAGAGTTAGCAAGAGAGGATGCTTTTGCTTTAATTAAGGCTGACCCTAAATTAGAAAATAGAGAGAATAAACTCTTAAAGAGTATCTTAACAGAGAATTTTAACTATGACTTTGAATTGATAGATATAAGCTGATAAAGCAGTGTATAGTGTACAGTTGATAGTGTATAGTTATAGTTCAAAAGGAAAATATTTTAGAATTTATTTTAATTTATGATTTTTTGCTGGGAATTTTTATTCTTTATTATTTTTTTAATAAAGAATAAGAACCATAGAAAGTTTTTTGAGACTCGTAAAGGGAATGAGGCACGAAAGGTTTTGAACTTAACTGTTAACTGTACACTATCAACTGTAAACTGAACTTTCGGGGGTGTGTTAATGAGAATTATTGCAGGAAGAGATGGAGGTAGAAGATTAAAATCTATAGATAGAGGAGATGTCCGACCTACTACTGATAGGACTAAAGAGTCTTTATTTAATATTATTGGTCCTAATATAGTCGGCGTTAGATTTTTGGATTTATTTTCAGGCTTTGGTGGGATTGGAATTGAAGCCTTAAGCCGTGGAGCAGAAGAGGTGGTTTTTGTAGAGAAGGATCGACGTAATGTTAAAATTATTAATGAAAATTTATCTATGGTTGGCTATGAGAATGAGAGCTTAGTGATTAACAATAATGTTCTCAAAGCCTTAGAGGGATTGACAGGAGATTTTGATTTAATTTTTATGGATCCTCCCTATGAAGAGCTTGATCTATATACTCAGACCTTAGATAAGATTAAGGAATATAAGTTACTTCACCCAACTGGAATTATAATTATTGAACATTTTTCTAAGGATACTATAGCTTTACCTGAAGGATATGATATAATAAAGGAGAAGAAATATGGTAAAAGTGGTATTACTTTATTAAAATTAAGGGAAGGTGAGGAATAAGATTGAGTAATATAGCTGTGTATGCAGGTAGTTTTGATCCTGTAACCAATGGACATTTAGATATTATTGAACGAGCTAGTAGAACTTTTGATAAGGTGATTGTGGCAGTATTTCACAATCCTAATAAGAATCCTCTCTTTACTATGGAAGAAAGAATGGAGATGTTAGCAGAGGCTGTACAAGACTTTGATAAGGTAGAGGTAGATGGATTTGAAGGTCTATTAATTGATTATATTAATAACCAGAAGGCAGGGGTGATTATTAGAGGACTAAGGGCTGTTTCTGATTTTGAAGCAGAGTTCCAGATGGCTTCGATGAATAAGAAGTTAGCTCCTGATATTGAGACCTTATTTATGATGACAAGTACCAAGTATGCTTATCTAAGCTCTAGTTCTATTAAAGAAGTAGCCAGCTTTGGTGGGTGTATTGAAGGTCTTGTACCAGATCATGTGATAAAGAGGTTGATTAAAAGGTTGACAGAAGAGGATAAGATGATATAAACTAAAAACAAGCAGAAAGGGATTAAAATCCCTTTCTGCTTGTTTTTAGTTTAAGTCTTAGTCTGAGTTAAAGCAGACTAAATTATATTTTTAATTTACTTAAGTTTAGTCTTAAGCTTTATTTTAGCCTATGTTAAACAGCTTGATAATTCTTCTTCAAGCTGTTTAGTAATTCTTTTGACTCCGACTCGCTTGCTAACCTTTAGAGCTTCCTTAAAGTTTTGTAAAGCCTCATTTTTTTTATCTAATTCTAAATAGCTCTCCCCTAGATACCTATAGGTTCTAGCATGCTTATACTTAACAGTGGTTATCTCTTCAAAGTTTAAGAGGAGGGATAACTTTTTTAGGTGAAGGGTTAAGTCTTTTTTAGATAAATTTTTGAGGTCTTTTTTATGAGTTTTTTCTAAGCTTTCAAAAAGTTGCGAAGGTTGCTCTATCTCAATATATTCATCATCTAATTTATTATCTAAATCTTCATTTTTATCTAAGTCCTGATTTGAGTGTTTATTAATATCAGTCTCACCATTATTTATTTTTTTCCAATCTTCTTCATCTAAAAATATTCCTTTAAAATTATAACGATAAGAGCTATTATCGGGATAATGCAAGGTTAATATCTTCTCATCTAGATTAAAGCTATAAGAGTCTGCTATTCCAGGTAGCGGATTGATCTTCCAAAGTAGCTTCTTTTCTTTTAAATCAAAGAATAATAATTTATTAGAATCTTGCTTATGCTTACTTTTATAAGTTTGGCAGATAGCATAATTGCCATCAGCGGAGATGCTATTATTACATAAGTTTGCTTTTAGTTTTTCTTTGATTATAATCTCCCCATCTTTAGTAAAAGCAGTAAAGAGACCAAAGAGGTTGGTGGATATTCCCCAATTATTAATAATAAATGTTCCATTATTGGCTACATTGGCCAAACTAGGTCGATCTATATCTCCATTAACTACAATATTCTCTCCTTTTAAAAGGACATATTTATTTACAGGACTCTCTGAATAGGCTACTGTATATATTTCATTAGGGGATTTGTTGAATTGTCCAAAGAAGTCTATTGAATCTATATCGATATAGTTACCATGATAGCTGATATTTTTCTGATATGTAGAATATTTTTTCTTAGGATTATTAGAACTGCTAATAGTTTGAGGTTGCGCCGTTTCTTTATTCTTTGATAAATTCATCATTATAACAGTTAAAATTATAAATAAAATTGCTATTAGTATCAAATTATATGATATCATTAATAATAATACCTCCCCTAACTAATACTTAATAGTAACTAGTGAATATCTAAAAAATAATATATCTTCACTATATATATTATAAAAATTACTAACTCTTTTCAACTATTATTGCTGGAAAGTAGATTATAGGTTGTTGAATAATTATTTTTTATGGTTTGGGGAAGTAAGTGGTACTTCATTTTTTAATTATTTATTTAAATAAATAATTAAAAAAGCAGAGTTTCTATGCTCTGCTTTAATCATTCTGAATAATGGAACATGACAAGTTTAATCTTCTTAAGAAAATAGATAGTCAGTGATGTAAAGGTTAAAAATCCTAAAAATAATAATAATCCACTGGACATTTTGGCAAAATGGTCCCAATAGCCGATAGTATAATGGACTCTATTGGCTATTGAAGTAACCGGGGTAACTAAATTAGAAGAGATAGCTTCTAAAGGCTCAAATAAAAAGTAAGTAACAAGACTAGCAGTTATTCCATGGAAGACTCTGGCCCAAAGGTAAGGTTTCATCCGTAAGTCAGTACCATTGATCATAGTAGCAACCTGGGCATGAACAGATAATCCACTCCAAGCAATAATTCCACTAGTGATGATTAGCTTCTGGCTTAATGGAGCCATAGTCTGACTAGCCAAATGTGAACCATTGGTTATTTCAAATAATCCACTGATAATAGGTAAGACAAGGGATTGATCAAAACCAAAGGGTTTTAAGACAAATACTATTCCAGCAGTTATAAATTTAGTAAATCCAACTAAAGCTAAAACCCTGGTTAAGACTGAGAATAAGATGATATATCCTCCAATCAATAATAATGTATTAAGAGATTCTTTAGTGGCATCGCCGATCAATTGTCCTAGACTTCTACCATCTCTTTTTCTAGCTTGATATAGCTCACTGAAAGCTCGAGTAAAGATATTCCCTTCAGTATTGGTGTTACGCACTACATCTTGATTATTCTCTTTGGGATTATAGAATCTTAAACCTATACCAACAATCAAGCAGGAGATATAGTGGGCCAATGCCAAAGTGGTTCCCAACTTAGCATTACCAAACATCCCTACAGCCACAGCCCCGATCATAAATAACGGGTCAGCAGTATTGGTAAATGAGACCAATCGCTCCCCTTCAGCTTGGGTACAGAGCTTTTCTCTTCTTAAATTACCAGTAATTTTAGCACCGATAGGGTATCCAGAAGCTAGACCCATAGCAAAAGCAAATGCTCCAACACCAGGAACTTTAAAGATAGGTTGCATTAAGGGTTCTAATAATGTCCCCATAAAATGTACTACACCCAACCCCATTAAAATTTCTGCCATAATAAAGAAAGGTAGGAGTGCTGGAAATACAACTTCCCACCAAGTATGCAAGCCATTTACAGCAGCTTCAAAGGCTTGTTCTGAAAATATAATTAAAGAGATTGTAAATAAGATAGCAATTAGAGCCTTTGTATTGATTGCTCTTTTATTAATATCATTTGTCAAAGGGCTCCCTCCTTTATTGAGATTCCTTATTTATTAATATTTGAATTGGAGATATAATATTACTTTGATTTTGAGATGAGTAGCTCAATAAATACTACAAGAATGATATAACATATTGTCTATAAGAATTTTAATAGATTTAGACAAAAAAGCGTTAATATGGTATGATTAATATAATTAGATAATTTTATAGCCCAGATTATTAAAAGAACAATTATATATCTGAAGTAGATATTTTTTAAGTAGGCTTATAATGGAGCAGAACAAGTCAGACTATTTAAAATGATAAATTTAATAGATGAACTTTTAAAAGTTTGTTATCCTAATCTGCTAAAAATTGTACGGATAACAGCATTAGTATCTTTAAATATATAATTAAGTAAGTAAGAAAATTGCTAAAAGCAGGTTAAAAACTTTGAGTTATTAAAGGAAGGGGTATGATAATAATGAATGTTAATGGTTTACCTAAATATATTCAAGTAAAGAATAATATTGAAGAATTGATTCAGAGTGGTAAGATAAAGCCCAGGGATAAATTACCTACAGAGAGTGACTTATGTGAAGAGTATGGTGTTAGTAGGCACACTGTAAGAAAAGCACTTGATATCTTAGAGCAAGATGGCTTGTTATATAAAAAGCAGGGTTTAGGGACTTTTTGCTGTGAAAATAGAAAGCAGAAGACTTATAATATCGGTTTTATCAGTATCAGTTTACATGATTATATCTTTGCTGATATTTTATCTGGAATTGATAGTATATTACATGAAAATGGCTATCAAATAATCTTGGGTAATTCTAAGGATGATCAAAGTAGGGAGCGAGAGATCTTAAATGAATTTTTGAAAAAGGATGTTGATGGATTAATTATTGAACCTGCTAAAAGTGCTTATAACTATCCAAATATTGATCTATTAGAGCGTTTTGTAGACAATAATATACCAGTAGTAATTATTGATAGTAATTTTGAGAATGATAAGTTCAATTATGTTACAGTAAATGATCAAAAAGGTGGATATCTAGCTATAAAATACTTTATAGATAGGGGGCATACTAATATTGCTCTTATTTATAAAGGTCTTCACAAACCATCTATTAACCGTTTTAAAGGCTATGAACAAGCATTAAAAGAGAATAATATTCCTGTTTATAATGACTATATTAAAAAATACTATATCTCTGAATTTGAAAATCACCAAAAATTCAAAGAGGAGATAAGGTCTTTAGTAATGGAATTGATAAAACTCCAAACTCCTCCAACAGCCATATTCTGCTTTAACGACCAAATAGCTGTTTTATTAAAAGAGATATTAAATGATTTGAATTATAAAATACCAGAAGATATGTCTATTATAGGTTTTGATGACTCTAAATTGGTAAAATTAAAGAATATATCCATTACTTCTATTACTCATCCTAAGATGAAAGCTGGACAAAAAGCAGGAAAGATTATACTGGATAAGATTAATAGTGAGGCTTTTGATTTGAATGAAAACGTTATCTTTAATCCTAAACTTGTTGAACGGGACTCTGTAAAAGAGATAAAAGAGTAGATGATTATTTGAAAAATAAAAGAATCTGTATTGAAACATCTCTATAGATTCTAAATCCAAAGTGAAAGTTAATGGGGATATTGAGATACTTTGGTGTCGGGAATCAGGAATCTGGAACTAGTGTTTATAACTGATTCCTGACTACTGATTCCAGATTCCTAAAAGTGTCGTAATCTCTCTATATAACATCATGGTTAAATTTTATTCTAGATTCACGAATTTATATGGCTATAAATAATATAGTCTTTATCATTATTAGAATATTTATAATCTATTCTTGACAATGAAATTGATATAATGTATTATGTAAGTAATAGATATGGTTGTGCATACAACATGATTGTAATAAGAGAATAAATTTAGTATAACAATCATTTTGTAAGAGAATTACCATAACTATATAATTGAATATAGGTGGTTATAAGCTATATAACAACTATTACAAGAACCCACAATTGCTAAGAGGAGTATTATTATGATTCCTTTAGGCTATATGTGGGAATTTTTATTTCAACAACTTGTTCGTACAACATTACAATCTTTTTAGGTGAGCTTCTAAAATAAGTATAGTTAGTATAATACAATAAAATACAGGTGGCTAAAATCTAATAACAATCATTATAAGAGCCCACATTACTAGCAAGAGCAGATAAATTAGAATCACTTTGGCTAAATGTGGGTTCTTTATTTATAAGTGTTGTACGCACAACATTACAATATACTTATTGTACTATTTATAAGCAAAGTAAGTTCTAAAGGTTAGCTGATTAATTTTAAATTTAATTATAAGGGGAGGATAAATAATGAAACCATTTAAAAATTTAGAAGTATGGTTTTTAACAGGAAGTCAACATTTATATGGTGATGATGTATTAAAAGAGGTTGCAAAAAATTCTAAGGAGATTGCTCAATACTTTAATGACTCAGATGATATTCCAGTAAAGGTTGTTTATAAAACAACTTTAACAGGACCAGAAGAGATAAGAAAGATGTGTTTAGAAGCAAATAGTGCTGAAAATTGT
>NZ_JBSQYM010000116.1:0-9602 GCF_055140805.1 Orenia sp. | reverse complement strand
TTTGTGTCGAGTGTGAGCTATGAGTGTGAGTGTGTGTAAAACTTCTTTTTATTAGGGTTTACTCACACTCACACACCCACTCACGCTAATTTTAAAAGTATCGCAATATTCCCATTAAGTTTAATGTTAAATTATAATCTAACTATTTCTATAAAATCTATTGAATAATCTTTACTTATTCGATATTATCTATAATAGTACTATTAAAAGGTCTAGGGTGATTATAATGAAGATATGGAAATTAACTGAAAGCAAATATGGAATTAAAGAGCGGTTGACTAAGAAATTATTTAGAGATTTAATTTCTCTGCAAGGGGTTCAATATAATAAGAGTACTTGGAGAATAGAGTTTGATGATGTGGGATTGAATCAAGTTAAAGAGCTTTTAGATGAAATAGAGATGATGGAGGGAGAGGCTTTATTAGAACGATTATATCGCTTAAGTAAGTTTCAGGCTCGCAAAGGGTTGATGAGACATGCAGTAATGATACATGAAGCTAAGGATTATATTTATATGATTCTAGCCGATGGAGCCTTTGAAATTTTAGAGGATTATGAGGGAACTTTGGTGGCATATGATCCCAAAGTTGAAGATTATGCAAAAGAATTAATATATTTTAAAGAATATGAGAAGTTAAGATTATACCAAGATGATAAGGATAGTTTCAGTATTGTTGATATTATTGAGGTCTTAGATAGTCAACAAGGTAGTTTGTTGAAGCATGATCTTGATGCTGCGCCTTATTTATTTCTTGATCAATTTCAAGGGTTGGAGTTAAGTAATGAAAGAAAGGAGCAACTTTTTAAAAAGGAGTTGAAGGTGAGAAATATAACTGCTTTCAATCTTGAAAGATTAGCAGAAAAAAGGGAAGTAAGCAGAGATTTTTGGTATCCTATCTTTATAGAGCTGGTTGAAAAAGAGATAACTAAGCGCGAGAAGAGGATGGATAGGTTGGTAGAGCAATTTGATCTTGAAGAACTTTTTTCTAATCAGAGAGCTCTTAAGCTAGGTGCAGAGATAGAAGAATTAATTAGTAGGATAGAGGGTGATCTACAAGAAGTAATAGATGGAGAATGGGTTAGTTATTATTTAAGAGAGAAAGAGAGAAGAATATATGGAATTATATAGGTTTTAATCTGAAAATTTAAATTCTTAGAGGATAAGAAATAGGATTAGACGAATGTAAGTAATAGATTATTTCACAGATTTAGTTATTCAATTAATTAAAGTATATTTTGGTTGACGAATATATCTTATAAAATAAAAATACTATAGTCTAGGATTATATCTTTAAATTTCCTCTCTATAATTTCTAATTACTTTAAGGTGATAAAGGTACTGTAAGGTTATAAGCATATAAGGGGAAAGAAGTTTTTAGATTCTAGAAAGGGGGATTATATGGCTCACATATTAATTGCTGATGATGCTCCAGTTATGAGAAGGAATATAAGAAAGATTTTAGAGAAAGAAGGTCATCATATTGTGGCAGAGGCTACTAATGGAGAACAGGCTTACTTAGAATATAAGAATTATGTACCAGATTTAGTAACTATGGATGTAAATATGCCAATAGTAGATGGAGTAGAGGCAGTAGGAAAGATTATTGATGAATTTCCTCAAGCAAAGATAATTATGATTAGCTCCAATGATCAAAAAAGAATGGTTTTTAATGCTTTACAAAAAGGAGCTAAATATTATATTATGAAGCCTATTACTGAGGAAAAATTTTTGAATGTAGTTAAGCAGTTTATATAATATAATTTAAGGTTGATATGAAAAAGAAGCTAGAGCCTAGGCTCTAGCTTCTTTTTTTAAGTTGGACTGTTCATTCCAAGTATTATAGATTGTATCTAATTCTTTATGTATATCTTTAAAGAGCTCATAGATTTTAGGGTCAAAATGTGAGGGTTCTACTCGTCCATCACCATTAACGATAATATCATAGGTCTTTTCATGGCTAAAAGGTGGTTTATAAGGTCGCGGACTTCTTAAAGCATCATAGATATCTGCTAACATTACAATTCTAGCTGATAAAGGAATCTCTTCACCACTTTTACCATTAGGATATCCAGTTCCATCAAAACGCTCATGGTGGTTTAGGGCAATATCTGTAGCCATTTTAAGGTGTGGGGAGTCTCCAATTATTTCAGCACCATAAATAGTGTGTTTTTTTATCATTCTAAACTCATCATCGGTCAATTTTCCTCTCTTACATAAAATATTTTTGGGGATATAGACCTTTCCAACATCATGCATCTGAGCACAATAGTAGATTTCTTCTATAAAATTCTTGCTTAAATTCAATCGTTTAGCGATTAATTTCGAGTATTCATTAACACGTTTGATGTGATATCCTGTATCGTCATCACTGGCTTCGGCAGCTCTGGAAAGGGAGTTGATTGTATAGATAAAAGCATTCTTAACTTCATTGAGTTGATGCTGTATATTCTTAATTAGATTGAAACTGATAGATAGAGTTTTAATAATATCTGCATCGAAATGAGTTACCTTCTTATTATAGTTAAGCCCTATCAAAGCAATATCTGTTGTCTGATATCCAGAGAAGTTACTTACCTTATCTAGTCTGTCTAGAACATCATCAGAGAATACATTTCTATAATCATCAATATCTGACAAATCTCCTTCTGTATAATTATGGAAAAACTCATTTTCCAATTGAGTAGTCAAATTAAAAGGTGTTTTATCATTTAAAATTACCGGAAATGGTGACTTTTCAATACTATTTTCTGAAATTGTATATATATCGGTAATTGTTTGAGGATGATTTTTGAAGATAGTTAAGATAGTTTCTGGTTTATTGGATAAAAAGTGATTGGTTGCAAAGACATAATTAAGGATTTCTTTGATAGAATCTTCATAATTAATAAAGTCATTTTTGATATAGTCCTTTAAGAGTTGATCTACTTTGCTATTAATTAAGTCAATAGTTTCATAACCTTCTGTTACCTTATTATAATTATTTTTGAAGTTACTTGCTTGTTTAATTAAATTGGGTAATTGGTCTGTTAGATTAGATTTATTTATAATGATTTCAGATTCTTTAATTTTATCAATGATTTCTGAATGAGGTTTGGAATACAGATATATAACTGGTAGGTAATCTTGTGACTGTAGAAGTTTAATTACTTTAATAGTACTTTCTTGATAATAGTCAATATCAGCAATTAATAATTTAGGGTTTAATTGATAGATCTTTATCATCAATTCATCAGGAACTATCTGATGTAATTTATAGTTATCTTTATATAAAGATTCTTTTAGCAGGTTAAAGGTCTCTTCTTTTTTAGAAAGCAATATTATATGTGATTTCATAATTTACATTAGTACCTCCATTTTAAACTAATTAGCTTTAGTAATAATTAGAATATTTACTATAAGATTATACCATAAGTTACTTTGTTTTTAAATACTTAGGATTATATAAGGCTGTCTTTTTATTTTACAATTTTTAAAATAATTTGGTATAATACATATATAAATAGTATTAATTTGATTAATTACTATTTTATATAGATGATACTATTTAATTTAAGGAAAATATAGTATTATAAAGAAGTTGGGATTAATTGTATTAATTAAATCTAGAATTTAATATCTTTTATAAATGTGTGAATTTAAAGTGGGGTTTAATGGATATATTGCAATATTTTTAAAATTAGCGTGAGTGGGTGTGTGAGTGTGAGTAAACCCCAATAAAAAGAAGTTTTACACACACTCACACTCATAGCTCACACTTGACACAAAGTGTCACACTATCTTTCTATTGTTTCATTCTAAAGTTGGATATCTATATAGTCAGTTGAGTAGGTGACAAGGCATTAATGCTAAATTGTAGTTGTTTTAAGGAGGATAATAATGAATAAGAAATATTTGATATTAATAGTTTTAGTATTGATAGTGTCTATCACCTTTAATATAGAAGCCAGTGAGCAAAAGAAGGTGACGGATTTTTCTCAATTTTTTAAAGATGGATGGGAGTATAAGACTAGTAGTGGTAATTGGACTGATCTTAATCATAAACTTAATTTAAGATATCAGGATGCATCATCTCTTTGGTTAAGTCATAAGCTTCCAGAAGGTAGATTTAATGATCCCTGTTTAGTATTTACTTCAGTTGAATATGATTTTGAGGTATATCTAGGTCAAGATTTGATCTACCAGAGTGACAATAAGATGGGATATCAGTATAGACAAGGAATTGTGAATCATATTATTGATCTACCTCAAGATATAGATAATCAAGAACTATATATAAAGATATATCCAGGTATCTTTGGCTTTAAGACAATCAATACCTTCTTCTTAAAGATGACAGAGGTTGATTCTAAGGATGATTATTATCATGATCTAATTTCTCAGCATTTATTTGATATCTTTCTTGGAAGTACAGCCTTGGTTATTGGTTTGATTATCTTAATTATATATCTATTTATTAGATTTATTGAAGGAAGAGAACTAAAGGCAAAGCTAATCTTTATTGGTATCTTCTCATGGGGCTTAGGCTTAGCTAGTCTCTTTCCAATAGCTTTAACCTTCTCTAAGCAATCAATCTATTTATATTATATGCTCTTATCTATCCCCCTTATTATAATAGGAATAGTTATAGGTTTAATAGAAATCTTAAAGGTAAAGGATCAAGACAATGATTTTAGTATTAAAAACCTTATATTAGTCAAAAGAATTCATCTGTTCTTGTTAATAACTACGTTTATTCTTGATATCTTGAAGATCAAATCAATCTATGAATTTGATAATTTATATTTAGGAATATTTATATTAACTATTTTTGATATTATAATAATTGTTATATTAGAAGCAATAGAAGGTATTAAGGAGTTTAAAGTGATTGCTTTTAGTATTTTTTTAGGCTTGTTTATAGAGAATATAATAATGCTGGCTATTCATAACAAGTTAGCTGTGTTATCCTTGAAGATGCCTAATTCGATTAGCCTAGCCTTTTTAATCTCATTAATTATTAATGCTGTTATGGAGTATATTGAGGTACATAAACAGTTAGAGGGCTATTCTCAAAATCTAGAAGAGAAGATTGCTGAAAAGACTGCAGATATTAGAAATTTATTGAATAATGCAGGGCAAGGATTTTTATCTTTTGATGAAGATTTAATTACCAACGAAGAATATAGTCAAGAATGTCTAAATATATTTAATCAAGAGATAGGTGGAATAAATATAGTAGAACTTTTATCTAAGCAAGAAGAGCAAAGGGAGTTCTTAAAGGATATATTAAAGACTATCTTTAATAGTAAAGATTTAGATGAAATCAAGATGTATTTACCGTTATTACCAGAAGAGATTAAGATCGCTGATAAGTATATCGATTTAGACTTTAAATTAATAGATGGAGATATTAAAGAAGATAACAATAGAGAGATAATGTTAATCTTAACAAATATAAGTGATAAGAAAGAGCTTGAGAGTAAGGTTGAAGAAGAGCGAAATAGGCTAAAGATGGCAGTTAATGTGATAGTTAATTTTAATGACTTTATTGAATTAAAGAGTACTTACTTTTATTTCTTCAATATTAGAATCAAAGAGATGTTAGAAGCTGATATATCTATAGAGGAGTTGTTATCTCGGATTTATTTACAGGTACATAACTTTAAAGGTAATTTTAGTCAGATGGGGATGAATAATACTGTAGATGCTCTTCATATTTTTGAAGATAAGATTTCAAAGTTAAAGGAATATGAAGATGATTTTGCTCTTGTACAGCTTAGAAGATTAGTTGAAGAAGAGAGGGTAATTGGATTTTTGAATCAAGATTTAGCTATTTTACAAGAAATTTTAGGAGATTATATCATTGAACAGGATAAGAAAATAATTATAGAGGTTGATAAATTAAAGATAATTGAAGAAAAGATTACTCAACTGTTAGCACCTAAAGAAGCTGAGAAACTTTTAGCTGAGATTAAAAAGTTAAGATATCAACCTTTTAAGGATATTTTAAAGTTCTATCCTGATTATTTGCAAGAACTTGGCGGGAGACTAGGAAAGCTAATCAAACCTTTGAAGATAATTGGTGGAGAAGATTTAGTGGATTTGGATTATTATAAGGAATTAGGTAAGTCATTAGTCCATATCTTTAGAAATTCTATTGACCATGGAATTGAAGAACCTAATCAAAGAGTTGCTAAGGGTAAATCTGAATATGGTGAGATTATCTGTGAGATTGAGATGGAAGAAGATCAAATGACTATTAAGATAAGTGATGATGGAAAAGGAATAGAAGTTACCAAGATTAAAAATCAGGCTCTCAAACAAGGGGTATATACTATTGAAGAGTTAGCTAAGCTTTCTCAACAGGGAGTTCTAGGGCTAATTTTTAATGAGGGATTTTCTACAAAGGAGAATATTACAGAACTATCGGGAAGAGGGGTAGGTCTACTGGCTGTTAAGGAAGCTGTTGAAAAGTTAAATGGTTCAATTAAAGTCTATACTTCTGTAGATAAAGGGAGTCAATTTCAGCTAATAGTTCCTAGGAAATATTAGCTGAAATTTTAGTTAATAAATTTAAGGATTGATTTGGAGAAATCATTGCACAATAGTGGCTGTAATGGTATAATATAATTATGCTTTAAAATGATGCAAACGTTACCACGAAATTAAGTGGAGGGTGAGTAGTATCAGAATTTAGAAGGGATATGGTTACAGGTAGAAGTGTAATAATAGCTAGCAGTAGAACTAAGATATCTAATAATTTTCAAAGTAAAGATAAGATTAAGGATAATAATTGTCCTTTCTGTAATGGTTTTAAAGAGGATATATTATTAGAGGTAACTGATGAAAGTAAAAATAAGGATTCATGGAGAGTTGTGGTTGTGGCTAATAAATTTCCTACTTTGGAATCAGCAGGTGAATTGACTGAATATAATCACGGATTCTTTCAAAAAATGAATGGTGTAGGGCAAGCTGAAGTAGTAATTGAATCTATGGATCATAATAGTAGTCTAGGGAGCAATTATTTAAAACATAATATAGGTATTATCAGGGCATTAAAGCTAAGATATGAGCAATTAGCCCAAGATAATCAGCTTAAATATATTCAAATTTTTAAGAACTTTGGTGCAAGAGCAGGGGCTTGCTTAGAGCATCCTCATTGGCAGATTATAGGAATGCTACTAATTCCTTTAATGATCAAAGAGGAGTTGAAAGGGGCTAATAAGTATTATAGTCAGCACCAGCGTTGTATTTATTGTGATATGATTAGGTATGAATTATTAGATAAGCAGAGAGTTATCAAAGAGAATAAATCTTTCATTGCTATTAATCCTTATGCTTCCCGCTATCCTTTTGAAACTTGGATAATTCCAAGAACCCAACGCTGTGATTTTAGTGATATCTCTAAAAATGAGCTCAATGATTTAGCTATTATTTTGAGGAATATTATTAAAAGTTTTGAGATAGGATTCAATAATTTAGCCTACAACATAGTCTTACGCACAGCACCTTTATCTCTAAAAAATCAGCAAGGTTACCACTGACATCTACAGATTCTGCCTAGATTAAATATTCAAGCAGGCCTTGAGTTGGGGACAGGAATTTTTGTTAATACTATTTTTCCAGAGGTAGCTACTGAGAAGTTGAAAAGGTCATTTAATTGATTTTAATTTTTTAAAGTATATTTATAAATATCAATAGTATTTTTAATGAGATTAATATATGGTCAGGGAGGGAGTTAAAAATGAAATTTGAAAGAATGAGTGGAATTTTCTTACATCCTACCTCTTTAGCAGGTAGATATGGTATCGGTTCTTTAGGTGATGAAGCCTATCAATTTATAGATTTTTTGGCTGGAGCTAAACAGAAGTTGTGGCAAGTCTGTCCTTTAGGTCCTACAGGGTATGGTGATTCTCCTTATCAATGTTTCTCTGCTTTTGCAGGAAACCCTATGTTAATTAGCTTAGAAAAATTAGTTGAAGAGGGTTTATTAAGCCAAGAGGATTTGTCAGTAGATATTGAATTTGATCAGGATATAGTAGAGTATGGAAAGGTAATTAAGTTTAAGATGCCTTTATTAAGAAAGGCTTTTAACAAATTTAGTTCTATAGGAGAGAAAGATGATTTTAGAGATTTTTGTGAACAACAGGCAGAATGGTTAGATGATTATGCATTATTTAGGGCTGTTAAATCGACCTTTAATGAACGACCTTGGAATGAATGGGATGAGGATATTAAATTAAGAGAAGAGCAGGCAGTGGTTAAATATAAAGAAGAGTTAGCTGAAGAGATAGAATTTAGATCCTTTATTCAGTATCTATTCTTCAAGCAATGGGCAGAAATAAAAGAATATGCTAATCAGAAAGATATTAAAATAGTAGGAGATATTCCTATCTTTGTAGCAATGGACAGTGCTGATGCTTGGGCTAATCCAGAGGTATTTTATTTTGATGAAGATATGAAGCCTACTAAGGTAGCAGGAGTACCACCAGACTATTTTAGCGAGACTGGACAGTTATGGGGTAATCCTTTATATAATTGGGATAAATTAAGAGAGACTAATTATCAATGGTGGATTAAAAGAATTGAAGCTTTATTAGAGGTAGCTGATATTGTTAGAATAGATCACTTTAGAGGCTTTGCAGCTTATTGGGCTGTTCCATATGGTGAAAAGACAGCTATTAATGGTGAGTGGGAGAAGGCACCAGGGATAGAATTATTTAAGGCTATCAAAGATGAACTTGGTGAATTACCAATTATTGTTGAAGATTTAGGTTTGATTACTGAAGATGTAAAGAAGTTGAAGGATACTTTTGATTTTCCAGGTATGGAAATCTTGCAATTTGCTTTTGATGGTGAAGAGGATAATAATGTTACTCCAGATAAATATACTACTGATAACTGTGTAGTCTATACTGGAACCCATGACAATAATACTACTTTGGGTTGGTATAATGAAGATGCTAGTAAATCAGATAAAAAGAATTTAGAAGAGTATTTAGAACAGCATCTTGACTATAGACATGGTTCTGTTGTATGGGATTTAATAGAATTAGCTTGGTCTTCTAGAGCAGTAATCTCTTTAGTAACTTTACAAGATGTTCTAGAGTTAGGTAGTGAAGCTCGATTTAATACTCCTGGAGTATTAGGAGGTAACTGGGATTGGAAGTACCGCTCAGAGATGCTGACTGAAGAGAGAATGTTGGCTTTAAAAGAGATGACAGAAAGAAATAATAGATAACGCTATTAAGAAGTTAATAGCCAATAAAGCACCCCATTTTATTTCAGGGGTGTTTTATTATTTTGTCACAATTTAACTATAAAACATATAATATACAGAAGATGGTTTTATCTATTAAATTTAAGGGGGAATGTAGATGAAGAAGAAATCTTGTCCTGCGTCTGGTTGTGGTAGAAGGAAGAAGGGTAAGAGAAAAAAGAAGAAATAGTAAATTGATTGCTTAGATCAGGTAAAAAACATTCCTCTTTTGAGGAGTGTTTTTTTACTTGATTTTTATGATTGTATATAAGTTGAACTAATGTTTTTCTTTAAAGAATTAAAAAGCTTTTTTGCAACGAATTAACACGAATTACACGAATAAAAGGCAAAAAGAATAAATTA